>CAJQLI010000279.1 GCA_905479125.1 uncultured Alphaproteobacteria bacterium
TCGAATCTCTCGAAGGGTTCCTGGAACATATCAGTCTTGTGATGGATCGCGATGATGGTACGGCGGGTGAGATGGCAAGCCTGATGACGCTGCATGCCGCAAAGGGGCTGGAGTTCGATCACGTGTTCCTGCCGGGCTGGGAGGAGGAAGTCTTTCCCAATCGCCGGTCGGTTGACGATGGTGGCTCTGCCGCACTGGAGGAAGAGCGCAGGCTTGCCTATGTCGGTATTACCCGTGCGCGGCGACGGGTGTGGATCTGCCACGCATCCAGCCGTCAGATGTATGGCCAGTGGCTTTCCTGTGCGCCGTCCCGCTTTATCGATGAATTACCGGATGAATTCGTTGAGCATGTGATTGAGCCGGGCCTGTATGGAAGCATCGGAGAGCCGGGCATGACATCGTCGGGCGGCGATAACTGGGGGAGCAGCCAGCAGGGCCGTGGCCCGGGCTATCAGCGGATGCGATCTGGAAACAGAAGCGCGGAGAGGGGCGCACGTCCGTCCCCGGCGGAACCGGTTAAACCGGCCGGGCTCCTGGCTGTCGGTATTCGCATATTCCACCAGAAATTCGGCTACGGCACCGTGAGGTCGAACGAAGGAGGCAAGCTTGAAATCGATTTCGAAAAGGCGGGGACGAAAAAAGTCATGGAAAGCTTCGTGGAACCGGCATGACTGAATTAGCGCTGTGGGAAATCGTTATCGACTTACCGACCGGGGATCATCAGGACGCTTTTGAGGAGTCTCTGGAAGGGTTCGTGACTGGTCATGCGATTTTCGAAGTCGATGGTACACCGCGCTGGCGGCTTACGGGTTATGCCGAGGGCGCGCCGGATGAGGCGGCCGTCAAAGCAAGCATCGATGCGGCGGCGGCCGCCGCAGGGGTGAATGCCCCGGCAGTCGGATTCGCCCGGATTGTCGAAAAAGACTGGGTGGCGGAAGTCGAGAAGACGATGACGCCCATTCATGTGCCGCCATATTACGTTTTCGGTTCTCACATCCGCGAAACGCCGCCGGAGAATACGATCGCGATCCAGGTAGATGCGGGCCTCGCCTTCGGGACAGGCAATCACGAGACGACGCAAGGATGTCTGCAGGCGCTTGAAGCCGTTTGCGCAGACCTCCCGCCGGTAAAGCCGATCGATATTGGCACCGGCAGCGGTATCCTCGCGATCGCGATTGCCAAGCGGTTTAACGTTGATGTAATGGCCAGTGATATTGACCCTATTGCAATCGACGTCGCGCGGGAAAATGCCGGGATAAACGGCGTTGAAGACCGTATTGATCTGGTGGTCAGCGAAGGGCTCGATAGTGACGTGATCATTGCATCGGCGCCCTATGACCTGGTCCTCGCCAATATCGTCGCCAACCCGCTTATTGCGCTGGCACCCGGTATTTCGGGCATTGTGGCTGACGGTGGCCACGTGATCCTGTCAGGCATTCTGCTGGAACAGGCGGACAGCGTGACGGCGGCGTATGCCGGGAACGGCCTGACGCTGAAAGACCGGATTGATCTCGGAAACTGGTCGACGTTAATTCTGACCGATCAGGCGGTCTGACCCAGGCCACCCGCCACGTCAGCGGTTATCCGTCGCTACTTTGCCTTAAGGTCGGCGATTCCGGCTGCAAAGCCCTTGAGGGAAAATTCGACCCGCAGAGGCTGGCCGTTCGGCTGCCGGAAAATCACCCGGCCTTTTTGTCCGGCTGCGAATAATTGCTGCATATCGTCGGTGACCGGAAACTGTCCGCGGCAGCCGTTGATGTTACAGAACCGCAGCGGAAACCGGACCAGTTCTTTCTCATCGACATGAAGGGTCAGCCCGGCAGGCAGGAGGATACCGAGCGGGGCGGTAACGGCGGCAACGTAAGGCTGCCCCGGTGCGGGGCGCGCGATGGACACATTCAGGATGCGTTTGCCGCTTTTCTGCCAAAGGATATCCTGAAAAAGGACACAACGCGGCGGTGCTTCGGCCTTTAACTGGCGGCAGGACAGCGCCCAGTCGCCAAACTTCTCTGTCGTTTTAGGCGTAGATTGTGCCGCTGCGATATTTGCGCCTGCGGCGATGATGGCCGCGGCGATCAGGATGATTTTATGCACGTTTTACTCTCGCTTACCCGGTAGATAATACGCCGCGTGTAATACAATTGCGGCTCCCAGACCCTACGGCAATCCGCCCGCCAATCGCAATCATATTGTCCAGGTCGCCGTGGAACGGTACCGTGCGCGGCAATGAAGGACCTGAACGGCGGTTTTCCGCCATAGTGGAGGCCAAGATAGATACCACCCTGCTGGAAGGAATTGCCGCTTCGGCATTCCTGACCGATGTTGACGGCGCAGATGATGTGCTGGCCGATCTGTTCAAAGATGACCGCCCCGCAGACATTTGCGCACGTATAGATGCCCTGCGGGCAGAGCAACATGCGGGCCTGGGGCTGGTGCCGGCCCCGGCGGACCGCTTGGCCGCCCTCCGGGCAGAACTTGCGGCGCAGCAGCTCGACGGGTTTCTGGTGCCGCTTGCTGACGAACATCAGGGCGAGTTCATCGCCCGGAGGTCGCAGCGCCTTGCCTGGCTGACGGGATTTGGTGGGTCTGCCGGAATGGCGATCGTACTTGCGGAAAAGGCAGCGATCTTTGTCGATGGACGCTACACGTTACAGGTTCGCGACCAGGTGGATACCGATGCCTTTGTGCCCGTCGCATTGGCGGAGATATCCCCCCAACAGTGGTTGCGGGATAATCTGCCTGAAGGTGCGCGCCTGGGGTTCGATCCGTGGCTGCACACATCCGCCGGCGTCGCTCGGTTGCGGGTCGCCTGTACCGAGGCCGGTGCCGAACTCGCCCCGGTCGGGCAAAACCCCGTTGATGCCGTCTGGGAAGATCAGCCGCCGGCCCCGCTGGGCCCCGTGATGTTTCTGACGGATACTCAGGCCGGTATATCGTCCGGCGAGAAACGACGACAGTTTTCCAGGGGGCTGGAAGAGGCGCAATGTGCAGCATCTGTGCTCAGCGCACCGGATTCAATCGCATGGCTGTTGAATATACGCGGGTCAGATGTGCCGAACACGCCTTTGGCGCTTGGATATGCCGTCGTGTATCGATCCGGTGATGTCGACTGGTTCATCGACACCCGGAAGATCCGGGATTCGATACGACAAAATCTTGATTCCGGCATTTCCATATTCCCGCCAACCGAATTTGCGGACCGGCTTGCCCTGCTGGGAAAATCTGACGGGGCAGTTCTGGTGGATCCTGCAAGTGCGCCGGAGTGGATCCGTCTGACGCTGGAAGCGGCCGGCGCCGCTTTGTCTGCCGGTACGGATTTATGCGCCTTGCCGAAGGCACGAAAGAACAGCGCGGAAATTTCGGGAACGCGGGCGGCGCATATTCGCGACGGCGCCGCATTGACGACATTTCTGGCCTGGCTTTCCGATGCAGGCCCGAAAGGCGGCGTCACGGAAATATCGGCGGCGGACTATCTGTATGAATGCCGCCGGAGGGACAGCCGGTTCCGCGGGCTCAGCTTCGATACGATTTCGGGCAGCGGGCCGAATGGTGCCATTGTTCATTATCGTGTGACACCTGCTACCGACAGGACGCTTGATCCGGGTGACGTCTATCTTGTCGATTCCGGCGCGCAGTATCTCGACGGGACGACGGATGTTACCCGGACCGTGTTTATCGATGACGGGAAGGGCGCGTCCGCAGAGGCCAAAGACCGGAATACCCGTGTCCTGAAAGGTCACATAGCGGTGGCGACGGCACGCTTTCCTGAGGGGACGCATGGCAGCCAGATCGACGCCCTTGCGCGCCTGGCGCTGTGGGAGGCCGGTCTGGACTATGATCACGGCACCGGACATGGGGTTGGCAGCTATCTTGGCGTTCATGAGGGGCCGCAGCGGATTTCCAAGCAGGGCGGCGGGGTCCCGATGGAGCCCGGCATGATCCTTTCGAATGAGCCGGGATATTATAAAGAGGGCGCCTACGGTATTCGAATTGAAAACCTGGTGGTGGTTTCCGAGGCGGCCTCAGACAAGGATGCCGAGCGCAGTATGCTCGAATTCGAGACGATTACCCTGGCGCCCATCGACCGGAACCTGATCGATCGCAATTTACTGACCGATACAGAACGTGCCTGGCTGGACAGCTATCACGTTCGTGTCCGTGAGACCCTGTCACCGCTGGTGGATGAAAGCGTTAGGGCGTGGCTGGCGACGGCAACGGCGCCGATCTGACGGATTAAATACCAGATCAGGCATCAGGTGATCATTGTCTGCCATTCGTCTTCGGACAGCACTGTAACGCCCAGGTCCTGCGCTTTTTTCGCTTTTGAGCCGGCATCGGCGCCGACGACGACGTAGTCGGTCTTTTTCGACACCGAGCCGGATACCTTGGCGCCGAGAGATTCTGCCTTTGCTTTGGCCTCACCGCGGGTCATCGTGATCAGGGTTCCGGTAAAGACAACGGTTTTTCCGGCGACGGCGGTGTCGGCTGCCGGTGCTTCGAGGGTCTCCACATCCAGCCGTTCTTCGAGACCTTTGAGGATTTCCAGGTTATGGGGTTCGGAAAAGAACGCGGTGAGTTCGTCGGCAACGCTGATGCCGATCTGATCGATATTGCACAGGTCGGCATAGTGTTCGCCCACCAGTTCCGGCTTTTTCATTTCGTCGGGATTGTCTGCCCGTTCGGCGGCGGCTTGCGCCATGGCGTTGTGCCAGGTGCCAAGGTCGCCGTACTGGCGTGCAAGCAGGCGAGCGGTTGCCTGTCCGATCTGCCGGATGCCGAGCCCGTAAATGAGGCGATCAAAGGCAATCGAGCGTCGGGCATCGATTGCCGCGTATAGCTTGGTGACCGATTTTTCGCCCCAGCCTTCCCATCGCTTCAGGGGATCGAGTGCATTGCTGTCGTTTGCTTCAAGATCGAAAATATCGACCGGTGTGCGGACGAGTCCACGATCGAAAAATGCTTTGACCTGTTTCTCGCCGAGCCCGTCGATATCGAAAGCATCCCGGCTGACAAAATGCCGGATTCGCTCTACCTGCTGATACGGGCAGGCCAGTTCGCCCGAACATCTGGCGACGACTTCGCCTTCCTGGCGGATAACCGGTGTCTGCAGGTCGCACGGGCAGACCGTGGGGAATGCAAAGGGCTGTGAAGACGGGGGACGCTTTTCCTCAACCACACGCACGATCTGGGGAATGACGTCTCCCGCCCGCTGAATCACGACCGTGTCGCCTTCACGCACGTCCTTGCGCCTGATTTCATCTTCATTGTGAAGGGTTGCCCGGCCGACGACGACCCCACCGACCGTTATCGGCAGCAGGTTTGCGACCGGTGTGATGGCCCCGGTGCGGCCAACCTGAATAGTGATTTTCTCCAGGATCGTCTGCGCCTGCTCGGCCGGGAATTTATGGGCGATCGCCCAGCGTGGCGCCCGGCTGACCATGCCGAGGCGTTCCTGCCAGTCGTGCCGGTTTACCTTGTAGACGACTCCATCGATGTCGTAGGGCAATTCAGCGCGTCCTTCGCCGATCGCGCGATAAATTTTCAGAACATCGGCGGTCGTCTGGCAGACCGCCGATTGGGGGTTAACCGAAAAACCCCAGTCTTCGAGCTGTGCGAGCCATGCCCCGTGGCTGTCGCCGACGGGCGCCGATAATTCGCCCGCGGCATAGGCGAACATTTTGAGGTTTCGGGAAGCAGTCACGGAGACATCAAGCTGGCGCAGGGAGCCCGCTGCTGCATTTCGGGGGTTTGCGAATACCGCCTGGCCGTTCTCTTCGCGCGTGCGGTTCAGGGCGGCGAAGTCGTCGTGCCGCATATACACCTCGCCGCGGATTTCGACGACCGCGGGTGCGTTCGGGCCGAGTGTCTTGGGAATGTCGGAAATTGTCGCGACATTGGCGGTCACATTCTCACCGACGGCGCCATCGCCACGGGTCGCGGCCTGGACGTATTTACCGTCCTCATAGCGGAGGGAGATCGAGAGCCCGTCGATCTTGGGTTCGGCAACAATTTCGACTGTTTCGTCTTCGCTCAGTCCGAGAAATCGTCGAACACGACCAACGAAATTTTCGACGTCATCGTCGTCAAAGGCATTGTCGAGCGAGAGCATCGGTCGGCTATGGGTGACCTTGCCGAACCCGGCGGCAGGGGCTGCGCCGATCGTCCGGCTGGGACTATCGCTCCTGATCATTTCCGGGAATTGCGCTTCAATAGCGGTGTTGAGCCTGCGTAGGCGGTCGTATTCCGCGTCGGAAATTTCCGGCGCGTCTTTTTGGTGATAGGCCTTGTCGTGCCGGTCGATTTCCGATGCCAGGTCCGCCAACCGGGTAGCGGCTTCCTCTGCGGTCAGGGATTCCAGTTCGGGAAACTCGTCTTCAGGCTTCATATTTTTCGGTCTTCACTTCGCAAACTCTTCAATCAGGCGGTCCGCGGCTGCGCGGGCTTCTTCGGTGACTTTGGCGCCGGCGAGCATACGGGCGATTTCCTCCCGGCGTTCTCCTGTAGACAGTACCGTCACGGC
>CAJQLI010000280.1 GCA_905479125.1 uncultured Alphaproteobacteria bacterium
CATCCCGGCGACAAGCGCGCCCCATATCATCGTGATGAATATCAGAATGCTCAGGTTACGGGCGCCCCTACTGACGGAGGTACCCCGCGTATCCACTGTCCTGAGGCCAAGCGCGGTATAGAGCATGGCGGCGTAGATAATAACGGCGAGGCCGAGATGCGCGGCGAGCCGGTACTGGCTCACGGATGGCTGGTCGACAAGGCCGGATTTCACCATGTACCAGCCGAGCACCCCCTGCAGGCCGCCGAGAACGAACAGGATCGCCAGACGTCCTGTCAGGCCGGCGGGCAGGCGGTAGCGGATCAGGAACCACAGGAAGGGCAGGAAATAGACGATTCCGATGATGCGGCCGAGAACGCGGTGGAGATATTCGAGCCAGAATATCCGCTTGAAATCTTCCAGTGCCATCCAGAAGTTCAGTTTCTGGAACTCCGGCGATTGCCGGTAGGAATCGAAAACAGCGGTCCATGCCGCTTCATTCATCGGCGGTATCCAGCCGGTAAAGGGGCGCCAATGGACGATGGAAAGACCGGATTCGGTCAGCCGTGTGATGCCGCCCAGCAGAACCATGGCGAATACCAGCGCACAGCAGATATACAGCCAGTATTCGATCGCCTTCAGCGGCGCAGAGGGACGCGTTGTCGCCATTGGGGTCGCCATTTGGTCAGCCGGGCCCAAGCCTGTTGTTCAGTCACGTATATCGCCTAACTAATCGGCGATTGTTCCACAGGCAACCGTCTGCGGCGCTATGTCACCCACCGTGCAGCAATTGCGCCGGAATCAGTAAAGTCCGGTCCTGCGCGCCTAGAGGCTGGTGTGACGGGCTCTTGCGCCCCGCTGGATTGCGGCAGCCGCGAGCGGGTCGATTTCCAGGTCGTAGGAAAGAACTTCGAGAAGCTGCAGTTCTTCCTGGCTGGCATGGCCATCCGCGGCGACGATTTCGCAGGCAAACGCGTAAGCCGTCTCGCGCAGGCGTGCGGGCAGCGCTTCCTTGATCTGGGAAATCGCCGCGTCGACACCACCGTCGCTCGCCAGTACTTCGGCACAGGCCTCTGCGTCTGTTGTCAGGTCGTCCGGCTCGTAATCGGCAAAGGCCGGCATACGATCGACCAGCTGTCCAATGCGGAGAAGCTCCACGTCGGTCATTTCTGCATCGATCGCGGAAGCGATGACCATCGTATAAATCAGGGCGGCGTGAGGGTTGAGACTGCTCATAACGATATCTTCTCCTTGTTGCCCCCGCAGGTAATGCCCCACTGCTTTGACGTCAAGTTATTCCGGTTGCGACAGGAAGTCCCGGGTTGCCGCCACCGCCTCTGCGAGGCCGACCCGTTGGATATCGACCCCGTCGGGAAAGGCACCCGCCAGGCGCGATGGCATCATCGGATCGAGCATGACGAACACGCCTGAATCGTCCGCCCGTCGGACCAGACGGCCATAGGCCTGTTTCAGCCTCAGGCGCGTTATCAGGTCATCATAGCGCGACCGGGTGAAGGCTTTCCGCCGGGCCCGGTGGAGTATCGACGGGCGCGGCCAGGGTACCCGGTCGAACACGATCAGACGAAGGCTGCGCCCCGGCACATCGACCCCGTCACGCACGGCATCGGTTCCGAGAAGACAGGATTGTTCTTCGGCCCGGAAAATCTCCACCAGGCTGCCCGTATCCATACGGTCAACATGCTGCGCGAGCAGGGGGTACCCCATTTCCTCCAGCGTCGGGGCAATTCGCTCATGCACGCTGCGCAGCCGGCTGATTGCCGTGAACAGGCCCAGTGCTCCGCCGCCCGAGGCGACGAAGAGTTCGCGATATGCGGCTGCGACCTGGTTCATGTCATCCTTGCGCACGTCGGTAACGACGAGGACCCGGGTTTGTTCGGGATAGTTGAAGGGCGATGTGACCTGCGCTCGATAGGGCGGCTGTTCCAGATGCACGGCACCTGTTCGCTGCTCCGCCGACTGCCAGTCCAGTTCGTTGTCGCCGGTGCCGTCGCGCAGTGTTGCAGACGTCACCACGATGCCATGTGCCGGTTCGGCCACGGTCTTGGCAAAAGGCAGCATCGGGTCGATCCAGTGACGGTGCATCCCGACATCGGCATCGCGCCCCTGCGCACGGGTGACCGAGAACCAGTCGACGAATTCCTCCGGCACGCCCTTGGCAAGCGCATCGAGCATGGATTTCCAGGCTTCAAGTTCGCCCTCTGCGCGGCGGCGCAGGCCCCGGCTGACGCTTTCAATCCGGTTGCGCGTCGGTGTGTCGAGGTCGCTTGAATTTTCATCCAGTGCCAGCAGCAGGCGTTCGGACAGGGCACGCATCGGCTGGATCAGGCGGTTGAGAGATTCCCGCAGCTCGCGCGCCGCATCCAGCAGGCCGGGCACCGGACTGTCGGTTTCTGTTTCCAGGTCATATGGCGAACGCGCGTCCTTGGCGCGGGCATATACCTGCTGGCGGATTTCGGCCAGGAACAGCTCGGCGTCTCCGCGTGCGGTACCGCCGGCGATGCGCTGGTTCCAGCCGGGACCGGGCAGGGCGTCTGCAGCTTCGACGATGGCGTCGACAAATTCGCCGATCCGTTCGTCCAGCGCTGCAATATCTTCAATGCGGCGCTGAAGACCCCGGGCGCGGGTCTTGCGACCTTCTTCCGGTCCGAGCAGCCAGCGGCGCAGTTCGGCACCTTCCTGGCCACTCAACTGGGCGGAGAACGCGCTGTCCGCGGCGTCGAACAGGTGATGCCCTTCGTCGAATATCAGCCGTGTCGGAATCTGTCCGTCATCCATGCCCCCGGTCGCCGTCTGTGCCAGTACAAGCGCATGATTGGCGACCACGATATCCGCGCGCTTGGCGCGGCGGACGGTCTTTTCCACGAAACAGCGATGATAATGGGCGCAGGCGGAATATATGCACTCGCCGCGCCGGTCGGTGAGGCCCACGGTATTGCGCGGTGTTGCGATATCTATCAGCCAGGCGGGGAAATCCGCGCCTCCCATATCGCCGTCGCGGGTCGCCGACGCCCAGCGTGCCATCAGGCCAAGCCCGATGGAATCCTGGGGGCGGCCCCGGAGCCCGGTGATCGCGTCTTCGTAATTCAGCAGGCACAGGTAGTTTTCGCGGCCTTTACGGATGACGACCTTGCGCGCCTTTACCCGTGGGTCCGGGTGCAGGCGGTCGAGCTCGCTGTCGATCTGGCGCTGCAGGTTCCGTGTATAGGTGCTGATCCACACCGTACCGTCATTGCGTTCCGCCCACAGGCTCGCGGGTGCGATATAGCCGAGGGTCTTGCCGACACCGGTCCCGGCCTCGGCGAGCACGGTATTGGGGGCGTCTTCTTCGTCGCGGGGCGCGAAAGCGTGAGATACCGCCGCGGCATAGTCGCCCTGCTGCGGCCGGTCTTCAGCATGTTTGCCGACAAGCTTCGCGAGCCGGGCGCGTGTTTCGTCTTCCGGGACCGGCAGGTTGCCCGGCTGTGCGTCGGGGGCGAATTCCGACCATTCGGGGAGCCGTCGCCATATTTCGAGCGCGCGGTTGGCAAGCCCGTCCATCGCCGGCGGTGTTTCGGCGGCCAGTGCGCGCAGTACCAGCGGTGTCCAGCCCCAGTTCGCGGCTTCCATCATGCGGGCGGTTTCCGCCGCGAGGTCCCGGTCGCGGCCCGGTTCCATTCTGATCAGGTCCGTCAGCAGGGCACCGCCTGCCAATTGCAGGATGCGCGCCTCGTCATCGATGTCGGTCGGTTTGTCGAGACCCAGCGCCGCCGCCAGCCCCGACGGTGTCGGCCGGCAGAATGTCGCCGGGCGGACAAACGCGAATAGCTCCAGAAGGTCGAGCGCCGGAAACGGTGAGGTGTTCAACCGGCGAGCCGTCGCGGGCGCATGACAGACCATGGGGACGAGACCGTCGGAGATACGTTTAATGGCCGCCGTGGGCGCCAGCCGTTCGGGCGTGCCGTCCGGTTGCCGCAGGACGGCGCCCCTGTGGCCGACGGCGAGGGCTGCGAGGTCCAGTGGTCGCACGTTGGCGACAGGCGCCTGCTGAGCGTGACCGTCGTCAGATAGCGCGGTTGGGGGTGTGTCGGGTGAAGGTGCCTCGGTCATCGGGGGAGTATAGCCGAATCCGGGAGGGCACATGGGCGGAACACGTCCGGTACTAAACTCGCTGGCTCAGCCAGATCGCAAGGCGGGAGCCTTTTTTGATCGCCGTCGACAGAATTTCATAGCCGGGGGCCAGTTCAGCGTCGTGTTCGAGCGCGGTGTCACGGTGTTCCAGCTCGTCCTCGCGGAATTTCTCAATCGTGTCGCGAAGCTCAGCCTCGTCATCGCCCAATAGGGCGGCCTGCTGGGCATAATGATCGTCGATGACCTCTTCAATGGCGGCGGTGCAGGCCATTGCTGCGCGTTCGCCCATCATCGCGGTCGCCGCGCCCAGCGCGTATCCGGCCACATGCCACACCGGCATCAGGGCAGTGGGGCGCACGCGGCGCTCGGCGATCAGGTTGTCGAATGTTTCAAGATGCTCGCGTTCCTGTTCCGCCATTTCGCGGATCGTATCGCCCACGGGGGAGTTGCCGAGAACCGAAAGCTGACCTTTATAGATCCGTACGGCCCCGTATTCACCGGCATGGTCGACCCGGACAATACGCTCCAGCATCTGTCCGGTCGGGATATCGCCCGGCAGGATACCGTGTTCCGTTAGTCGTTTGCGTACGGTCATGAATATCTTCTCCGCGTCTGGTTCCAGGCGGCCATACCGCAGAATACCATCAATCCGAGAGAAGCGAGGGCATTCCATGCTGCAATCGATACGCCGAAAAGCGACCATGGGATTTCGTCGCAACGGACGATCGGGGCGGCAAGAAGCTGCGCCCGGAGATCTTCTATCGTCGTCGCCTCGTTCAGCGAGCCGAACCCGGTGCAGGAACTAGGGCCCGCGATCCAATGCTGTTCGACACCGGTGTGATACAGCGCAATGCCGGCCCCGACCGCGAAGGTCAGACAGGCAAGCCAGGTCAGGAGGATGCGTTCGCGCGGGCCACGGAACCACAGCAGCGCCCCGAGACCGATCACGATGGCGATGCCATGGGGAATGCGCTGCCATATACATAATTTGCAGGGTGCCAGGCCGCCGAGATATTGCGACCCGAGGGCGGTGGTCAGGGCTATTGCTGATGCCCACATCGCCCAGATCACGGCGGTCCGGTCGTCGATACGGCGGCCCAGAATGATCATCGAGGTGGCCTCATCGCAGCATCCTCATGCGATGACTTTGAGCAGAATGAAGCCGCCAACCAGGAGCACGCAGAAGACGGCGAACATCAGCCCAAGGCGTTTTTCGATGAATTCGCGGATCGGCGGGCCGAAGTAATAAAGCAGGGCGGCGACGACGAAGAACCGCAACCCGCGGGCCAGCACCGACGCACCGGTAAAGGTCGTCAGGTCCAGCTCGGTGACGCCGCTGGCGATGGTGATCACCTTGTAGGGGAACGGGGTCACCCCGGCGATAAAGACGATCCAGCCGCCATATTCGTTATAGCGCGCCGTGAAGTCGGAAAACTTGGCCGCATAGCCATAGAATTCGAGAACCGGGCGGCCGACGCTTTCATAAAGCCCCGCACCGATTGCGTAGCCGAGCATGCCACCCAGAACGGATGCGATGGTGCACATCGCCGCATATCGCCAGGCCTTGTCACGGGCGGCAAGGATCATCGGAATAAGCAGAATGTCCGGTGGGATCGGGAAGACCGAGCTTTCGACGAAGGCGACGGCGCATAATGCCCACACGGCGTTCTTGCGCGAGGCGAGGTCCATCGTCCAGTCGTAAAGGCGGCGCAGCATCGGCATTCCTTGAGGCGGGTCTTGGGGCGGATAATCGCGGTTTAACAGCGGGTCTGCCGGCGGGCAAGACAACACTGCGTCGCCGGCGTCATCCGCCGGGGGTATCCACGGTATTATCCTACGCTTTCCCTCTGCCGCGAACTTGCCCTAATATCTGACGATGAACACACAACCTGTCTTACCGGACGCGCCCGATGCCGCGTCCCTGATCGCCGCGGCCCGTGCGCTTGCGCCCGGACTGCGTGCCCGTGCCGCCGAGACGGATGCGCTTCGCCGTCTGCCGGATGAAAACGTCGCCGAGATGAAAAAAGCCGGATTGTTCAGGGTGATACAGCCGGAACGATGTGGCGGCTGGCAGATGGATTTTCATGCGCATCTCGATGTGGTCGAAGAGGTCGCGGCGGGATGCGGCTCGTCCGGCTGGTGCCTCGGCGTGCTGCAGATCCACTCCTGGGTCGCAGGCCTGCTCAGCGAGCAGGCGCAGAAAGATATCTACGATGATGACCCGGATGCCCTGATCGCCGCGGTGCTGAACCCGCGTGGCAAGGCCCGCAAAACCGATGGCGGCTACGTGGTCGAGGGATTCTGGCCGTTCGGCTCGGGCAGTGAGCACTCAGGCTGGATGATTCTCGGCGCACAGCTGCTGGATGACGACGACGCTGTGTTGGACGAAGGATGTTTCCTGATCCCCGCCTCGGATGTGGAGATCAAGGATGACTGGCGTGTCGCCGGCCTGCGCGGCACCGGCAGTTGCAGCCTCGTCGCAAAGGGGGCCGACGTGCCGGCTCACCGTTTTATTTCTTTCAGGGACGGACGCGTCGGCAAGACACCCGGTGCCCACCTGCATGACGGTACACTGTTCGATGCGCCGCTTTCCCCGCCATTGGCGATCGCATTATGCGGTCCTGCGGTCGGCATCGCCGCCGGGGCAATCCGCGATTTTATTGATTACGTGCCGGGCCGGACGAACCCGCATCTGCGCGGTGCATCCCAGATCGAGTCTCCGTTGACCCACCAGACGGTGGCGGAAGCGCAGGCGCAGGTCGATATGGCGCGTGTGCTGTTACATCGCGCCGCCGACGATATTCACGCGGCGGCCGAAGACGGCGGCCAGATGGACGCCGATGGACGCGCGCGGATCCGGATGGATAGCGCCTATGCCGTGCGGCTGTGCATGGATGCGGTGGAATCGATTTTTCTTGCCTGCGGTGGCTCCGGCCTTGCCGAAAAACATCCGGTCCAGCGCGCCTGGCGCGACCTGCATGCGATCAACCAGCATGGATTGCTGCAATTGACCACGAATGCCGAAATTTACGGTCGCACCCTGCTGGGTCTCGATCCCGGAACCGACATTCTCTAGGGCGTTTCAGCTTTCGCGAAGCATTTGCGACATTTCACCGGCGCCGGCGCTGCGGCGGATATGTCTGACGCGGCTGCTAGCGTTCGAGCCTGTCGCCCTCAAGGGCCGAGATTTTATCTGAGAGTTCTGCCGGGACGGCCGCCGACTTGTGGGTTGCCTGATCCGTGTTCACCCAGACGACCTCTCCGGTTGCCCGCAGGTCTTCGCGCCCCTGCGGATGGATTTCCAGCAGGAACGTAATCGATGAACGCCCGAGGCGGGATGTGCGGACGCAAACCTCGATATCTTCATCGAACAGGATGGGCTGCTGATATTCGACCAGTGTCCGCACGGTATGAAAGTCTTCGCCCGTGCGCGTGACCTGCCCCCGGTAGTCGTAGGGCAGGGCGCGGAAATACTCGGTGATCGCGGTGTCGAAATAGGTCAGGTAATGGGCATTGAAGACGATCATCTGACCATCCACTTCGGAGTATCGCACGCGGAACGGCCATGCGAATTGAAAGTCCGGCCTTGCCATGACTTAACCCGGCTTGCGGGCGTGGATGAGCCGGGTCAGCCCGGGAATCATCCCGTCTTCCTGAATGTCGACGAAGCCTGCTTCTTGCAGGCGTGTGCGCAGCCAGTCGGGCGTCACCGACCGGGCTTCCGGCGTAAACGCCATGTGCTGCAACTGCCAGAGCGCTGCCATGGGCGGCCCCGTGCGGTCGTCCTCGACCATGAAATCATGGATCATGAAGCTGCCGCCGGCTTCAAGGCATTCAAATGCATAATCAATAAGACGCGGGACTTCTTCGCCCGGAATGCCGCTGAACAGGTAGGACATCAGGATCGCGCCCTGTTCCTTTGGCCACTCGGCGACGAGTGCATTTGACGGGATATAGCGTATCCGGTCGACCATGCCGGCCTTGGCGATGAACTGCCAGCCGATCTCCGCCACGTTGGGAAAGTCGATGATGGTGGAGACAAGATTCGGATAATTCTCCAGCAGCCGAATGCTCATCGCACCTGTGCCGCCGCCGACATCGAGCAGGGTTTCAGCCTTGCTGAGATCGACCAGTCGGGCAAGCGTGCGCCCCGGTCCGAGAGAGCCCGCGTGCTGTGCTTCGCAATAGATCAGCGCCTGCTCCGGATCGGCCATCCAGTGCTGATAGGAATCAATGGAATCGGAGTCCAGTGTGCCGTCCAGTACCTGGTTCAGCTGTTCGAGCAGCGGATACATCTGCTGGTCGATCTGGTAGCGCAGATAATCGCCGAATTCGTATTTCGCCCCCCTGGCCAGAAACGCTGCCGCCCCGGGGGAATTTGCATAGGTTTCACCCTCGTTACTGCGTTCGACCATGCCAATGGTGGTCAGCGCGGTCATCAGGGTTGTGACCCGGTTGATTGGAATGCCGGCCGTCTCGGCGATCTGCTGTGAATTTCTCGGTCCGTCGGCCAGCTGGGTGAAAACATCGATATGCAGTCCGGCAAACAGCGCTTTCGATGCCATGAACCCGAATGCAATGCTGGAAACCTCCTCTGCCGATTCCAACAGGGTAGTGTCCATTAGCTCGTTCTCCGTGTTGTCCCGGTCTGCAGGAAATGTGCCCAACAGGCACGCATATCCGGGAATGTATAAAACGCAGCTGCATCCTGTCGGCCCAGAGAGTTTCCTTCCTGAACCAACGACGCCTGCCGACGATGTTGGGATTTATATGATGAGACCGAGGATAAAGGCTCTGACGACCTGAGTCGATGCGCCTCTCTGCGCCGTGCTAAATCGCCTGAAAACGCATGCCGGAATTTATGGTCTGACGTTGTCCGGGCACGGTCCGGAAACGGATAGGGTCAGGATATCCGGCCGAATACCTGCCCAAATACCTGCCCGAATATCTACGCGGCGAAAAGCAGTGTGCCTGCTATGACAGCCGCAATGAGAATGACAAGCGCGGGCATGCTCGATCTCCGGCGTCCGTCCCGGATCAGCACGACGATTGCGTATATCACGCAGGTAACCGCCCAGAGCCCGACGGCGCCCATTGCGAAGATGATGTAGGTCAGCCCGCCCCAGCCGTTTGCCTGCTCGCCGGCAAAGATCAGCCCGCCGATAATCAGCACGCAGCCCGCAGTGATATAGATCAGGCGGCGGAGATATGGGGGGAAGGCCCTAAACATATCCGAGTTTACCAGATGAAACCTGAACCGCCAGCGGAGGAATGCGCGATAGACGGTTGACCCCGCCCCGCCCGCCGATGTAATCCAAAGCCGTCGCGAGCGTGGCGGAACTGGTAGACGCAGGGGATTCAAAATCCCCCGGTGGCAACACCTTGGGAGTTCGAGTCTCCCCGCTCGTACCAATTGTATTATTCTAATAAATACAATGGAGTATGATATTTTATCTGCATTTTTGGACTTTTTTTGCGTCTCTACGTAACAGGCAATATGAATTCCTGTGATACTTCTGTGATACTTTTGCTACATATTTCCGGTCACAATAGTAAGTTGAGAACTATTCTCATCTACTTGGTTT
>CAJQLI010000281.1 GCA_905479125.1 uncultured Alphaproteobacteria bacterium
TGACGGAACGAGCCCATCTTCTCCACGTCATGCAGATAGGCCATGCAGGCGTTGATGGTGCTCATCTCGTTGCGGATCGTGGTATCCGCAGTCTTGCGCTGTGATCTGCGCCACTGCGGGTAGGCCAGCAACTGGTTCTCTTCCAGCTCACTCAGCTTGGTGTCTCTGCCAGCGGAATCTAAGAAATGGTTGAGATGAGTTTTGATCGTTTCCAAACGACCAGCCACAATACCCTGTTCGCTGGGATTATCCCTGACCTCTGTGGCCCTGTAACTGGTGTACGTCTCCACGGCCTCCTTGAGAGAGATGGAGTAGTACTTCACGCCCCGTTCAATATGCGCATGCAGTTCCAGATACAGCGCCTGTCCGCGTTCAATCGCGGTCTCTCTGATTTTGGTATGCAGGCTCTTCTGGACGTACTTATTTTCAGCAGTGAGCCACACGCGGAACTGCCAGTTCTCTCCGCGCCTAAAAACAACGGCCCCGTTCCTGTTCTCAAAAATAGGGACTTCGTCTTCCGCAAAAAACTGCTTCTTGGCCATTGCACTCCAGACCACAAAATCTGCCCCTGTGCACTATGCACAGCAGTAGTGCACGGATTGTCCAGGTTCTTGTCTAAGTGCTAATGCCAAAGCCCAGCGCAGTCAACGGCTTAGGTATTTTGTTAAAGTCTTGTCTAAGTCAGTGTATCGTTATTAATCAATGACTTAGTAAGTATATTTTACTCCCACTCGATCGTGCCCGGCGGCTTCGATGTAATGTCATAGACCACCCGGTTGATCCCGCGCACTTCGTTGATGATCCGGTTCGCGGCCCGTCCGAGGAATTCCATGTCGTAGTGATAGAAATCAGCCGTCATGCCATCGGTCGATGTCACAGCGCGCAGCGCACAGACATTGTCATAGGTCCGCGCATCGCCCATCACGCCGACGGTTTGGACTGGCAGCAACACGGCAAAGGCCTGCCAGATCTTGTCGTAAAGTCCGGCATTGCGGATTTCCTCAAGATAGATGGCATCCGCCTTGCGCAGGATATCGAGCTTTTCGCGGGTGATATCACCCGGCATGCGGATAGCAAGCCCCGGCCCGGGAAATGGATGACGTCCGACGAAACTCTCCGGCAGGCCGAGTTCCCGTCCAAGCTCGCGCACTTCGTCCTTGAACAGTTCGCGTAGAGGTTCGACCAGCGCCATGTTCATACGCTCGGGCAAGCCGCCAACATTGTGATGCGACTTGATCGTCACACTGGGCCCGCCGTGAAACGATACGGATTCGATCACATCCGGGTACAGCGTCCCCTGGGCGAGGAAGTCGGCTCCACCCACATTGTTCGCCTCTTCATCAAACACATCGATGAATGTCGCCCCGATGATCTTGCGTTTTTGCTCCGGGTCGCTGACGCCGTCGAGCTTGCCGAGGAACAGATCGGTCGCGTCGCGATGAACCAGTGAAATATTGTAGTGATCGCGAAACAGCTTCACGACCTCGTCTGCCTCGCCCATGCGCATCATACCAGTATCAACAAACACGCATGTCAGCTGATCACCAATTGCTTCATGCAGCAGAACTGCCACGACCGAGGAATCGACGCCGCCCGACAGACCACAGATCACCCTGCCGTCACCGACCTGTTTGCGGACCTTGGCAATTTCCTGCTCCCGGAACGCCGCCATGGTCCAGTCTCCCCGGCAACCGGCGACACCATGGGTGAAATTCTTCAGCAGTTCCGCTCCATGCGGGGTATGGACGACCTCGGGATGGAACTGCACCGCGTAAAAGCAGCGCTCGTCATTCGCGATCGCCGCATAGGGCGCACCGTCACTGGTGCCAACAACCCGGAATCCCTCGGGAAGCCGCACGACGCGATCGCCGTGACTCATCCAGACCTGTTCCTCGGCACCGACATGCCAGATGCCATCGAAGATCGCGCACTCTTCTGTCACCCTCACCTGGGCCCGGCCGAATTCCCGGTGGTCGGATGTCTGCACTTCCCCACCGAGCTGTTCGACCATAGTCTGCTGGCCGTAGCAGATCCCCAAAACAGGCACGCCAAAGTCAAAGACCTCATCCGCGGCCCGCGGCGTATCGATATCCAGCACGGACGCCGGTCCGCCCGACAGGATGATGGCCTTCGGTGCGAAGGCAGCCAGGCTTTCGCCCGTCACCTTGTTGAAGGGATGAACTTCGCAATAAACGCCGCTTTCACGGACTCGCCGCGCGATCAGCTGCGTTACCTGCGACCCGAAGTCGATAATCAGAATCCGGTCGGACATAATTACATCTTCAGCCACGCGCAGATCACTCCGGCGGCCGGTAGTTGGGCGCCTCGCGCATGATCGAAACATCATGCACATGCCCCTCGCGGAAGCCGGCAGATGTCGCGCGCCGGAACGTGCAGTTCTGCTGCATGTCCGCAATCGTTCCATTGCCGGTATAGCCCATCGACGCGCGAAGTCCGCCGATAAGCTGATGCAGCACCGCCCCTGCAGGCCCCTTGTAGGGCACCCTGCCCTCAATACCTTCCGGCACGAGCTTGAGCGAGTCGTTCACTTCCTGCTGGAAATAGCGGTCCGCCGAGCCCTGCGCCATCGCGCCGAGAGAGCCCATACCACGATAGGATTTGTAGGATCTGCCCTGATAAAGAAACACCTCCCCGGGGCTTTCCTCGGTACCTGCAAGCAGCGACCCGATCATCACGCAATCGGCGCCAGCGGCTATCGCCTTCGCCAGGTCACCCGACAGACGCACGCCGCCATCGGCGATACACGGCACGTCCTGCGCACGGCACGCCTCTGCGGATTCCATTACCGCGCTGAACTGCGGGACGCCGACACCGGTAACAGCGCGCGTCGTGCAGATCGATCCCGGGCCGATGCCAATTTTGATCGAATCCGCTCCTGCATCGATCAACGCCTTTGCGCCTTCGGGTGTCGCGATGTTTCCGGCAATAACCTGGGTGCTGTTCGAGATGCGCTTGATCCGCCCCACGGCCTCCAACACGCCCCGCGAATGGCCATGGGCTGTATCAACCACCACCACGTCGGCCTCGGCATCGATCAGCGCCTCGGCCCGGGCAAAGCCGTCTTCGCCGACACCGGTTGCCGCCGCAACGCGCAAGCGCCCCTTGTCATCCTTGGTCGCATCGGGATGAAGCTTCGCCTTCTCCATGTCCTTGACCGTAATCAGGCCGATGCAGCGATAGGCATCATCCACGACCAGCAGTTTTTCGATCCGGAACTTGTGGAGCAGCCGGCGGGCCTCATCCATGTCTACGGACTCGTTCACCGTGACCAGGTTTTCGCTGGTCATCAGTTCCCTGACCGGCTGATCGGGCTTATCGGCAAACCGCACATCCCGGTTCGTCAGAACGCCGACAAGCTTGCCGCCATTGCGCTCAACAACGGGAATGCCGGAAATTCTGTGCCCCTCCATCAGGGCCAGAGCATCCGCCAGCGTCCGCTCGGGCCCGATCGTGACCGGGTTCACGACCATGCCGGATTCAAATTTCTTAACCGCGCGCACTTCGTCCGCCTGCAGGGCGATATCCATATTCTTGTGCAGCACGCCAATGCCACCGACCTGGGCCATGGCAATCGCCATGCTGGATTCACTCACGGTATCCATAGCCGCTGAAATCAGCGGTATGCCGAGCGAAATCGTTCGGGTCAGGCGGGTTCTGGTATCGGCTTCGTGGGGGAGTACAGCGGATTCCGCGGGTACGAGGAGGATGTCGTCAAAGGTTAGCGCTTCGCGGATTTCCATGTCACAACCTGTTATTGGAGTGACGCCGAAATATATACATTGCGCACTCGAATCCCAAATGGAATAGCGGGTGCGGCCCTTAAAAAGTTATATGTTTCCGCGGAACCCCGTCGCCACGATGTATGTCTCGGGGCTTTCCTGACGAGAAGCTTCCGGCTTCACCGTTCGGACCTTGTCGAAACTGCGGTTGATCGTCGTCATCAGTTCGCCATGTGCCCCACCGGCGAACGCCTTCATAACGAGGGTTCCGCCTTTGACCAGTGCCTCACAGGCAAAGGCATGCGCTTCTTCGCACAATGCCATCGTCCGCAGGTGATCTGTCGACTTATGGCCTGTAACGGGCGCGGCCATATCGCTGAGAACAACGTCCGCCTGGCCGCCCAGAGCCTCCATCATGCGTGCCGGTGCTTCCGGCAGGCTGATATCCAGACACAGTATTTCAGCACCGCCAACGGCCTCCATCTCCTGGATATCCACCGCAATCACCTTGCCGCCGTCCTGGCCGGGCTGCACGCGCTCGACCGCAATCTGGGTCCAGCCTCCGGGTGCTGCCCCGATATCGAGCACTTTCTGGCCTCGCCGCAACAGGCCGTACTGATCGTCCAGCTGAACCAGCTTGAACGCCGCCCGGGACCGCAGCCCCTGTTTTCTGGCTTCGGCGACGTAGGGATCGTTCAGTTGCCGGTCGAGCCAACGGGTTGAAGAGGCAGTCCGCCCCCGCGCCGTCTTGACGCGGACCCGCATGTTGCGCCCCGTAAGCCCCCGCCCCGAAGACTTGGCGCCGGATGAACTTCCCTTCCCGCCGCCGCGACCGCTGGGTTTACGTGCCATATGTCTGTTATTCCGCCGCAGACGCGGTAGCCGCAGTGCAGGTCGCCTGGGGCTGGCCCGCCATCACGCTCAGAATGCCCTCGCGGACGCCGCGGTCTGCGACACGCAGCCTGCCTGCGGGCCAGAGCCGGCAGACTGCCTCCAGGACGGCGCATCCTGCAACAACCAGGTCGGCCCTGTTGTGACCGATACAGGGGTGCGCTGCGCGCTGGTCGTAATTCTGGACGGATAGCTCCCCGCTGATGCGGGAAACAGCGTCGAAGGACAGCCACGCTCCATCAACCATCGACCTGTTATATCGCGGCAGACACATATCCACGCCGGCAATCGTTGTGACGGTTCCGGCCGTTCCTACCATCTGGACCGTGCCCTGAGCGATATGTCGCGAAATTCCATGCTGTCCATCGAACGACCTGAGCATACCCATGACGTCGGATACAAGCTTTTCATACTCTGCCGGTGAAAAATCATTTCCGCCGTGCTGTTCGATCAGCGTAACCACGCCGCAGGGCAAGGATGTCCAGCCGTCAACCAGCGCGCCGCCGCCCGGCAGAATTCTTGCCCAGACAAATTCGGCACTGCCGCCCCCCACATCGAACATCAACGCGTGGTCGTGTGCCTGATCAAGCAGTGAAAAACAGCCGGTCAGTGTCAGTTCGGCTTCTTCGCGCGAACTTATGACCTCGAGATCAATCCCGGCCTCTTCTTTCACCCGCTCAACGAAATAGCCGCTATTCCCGGCGGAGCGCGCGGCCTGCGTCGCAACGCAGCGCGCTTCGGAAACCCGCCTGCGTCCCATTTTTTTCGCACAGATCTTCAGCGCTTCGACGGTCCGCTCTATCGCCTTGTCGGACAAAGTGCCGGCAGCACTCACCCCTTCGCCCAGCCGGACGATGCGCGAGAAACCATCAATGACACGGAAACCATTACGAGTCGGATGGGCGATCAACAATCGGCAATTGTTGGTCCCCAAATCGAGCGCTGCGAACACACGTTGATTGCGACCGGGTCCATTTCTGCGGCCCGACCTGCTTCGTCCATCCGCCCGGCTATTATTTTTTTGCGGCGGCATTGCCGGCACGCTTCCTCTCCATCGCGCTTCACCCCGGGCAGGCGTGCGCATGTTTGGTTATTTTCCAGTCGTTAAACTATATCTGCCAAACAATACCCTGCGAAGCAGTTTTTCGCGCAAACGGGCGAATGAAACATTCCTAAGCATAGTCGCTTCTCAACGCAGTCGGCATATGCTAGAAACCGCGCCGGTTGCTTCCGGGGCATTTGATGTCCCACCGTTGGGGAATAGTTTAACGGTAGAACGAGTGGCTCTGACCCGCTTAGTCCTGGTTCGAATCCAGGTTCCCCAGCCAATTTTCCCCAGACCTGAGCCGTCAGACATCTATTCAACGGGATATGTACAACTGTATATTCCCGGATGTCGCGGATTCAGCCGGCAACCGTGCGAACAGGGGACAATCCATGAGCGAAGGCAAATCGAACGGCAGACGGCATTGCCTGATAGTCTCCTGCCACCCGCTCGCCGACAGCCTGTGCAATCATCTCGTCGCCCGCGTCAGCAAAGCCTTTACCGGTGCCGATATAGAGATCGAGCATCTCGATCTCTATGAAAGCGATTTCGTGGCGCCGCTGTCAGCCGCCGAGCGCCGCGGCTACCACTCTGGTGAATTCGACTCCTCCGCACTCACCGAGGAGATCGCCGCTCTCCAGCGTGCGGAGATACTCGTGCTGATTTTCCCCACCTGGTGGTTCGGTATGCCGGCGTTGTTGAAAGGATGGTTCGACAGGGTCTGGGCACCGGGGATCGCGTTTGATCAACCTCACAAGGTAGGCGAACGCATCACGCCGAAGCTCGACGGGTTGAAGCAATGCCTGGTGATCACCACGCTCGGCTCTCCTTGGTGGGTCGACCGACTGGTGGTGAGGCGTCCGCTGAAGCGAATCCTTAAATGGGCACTGATCGGTGTCTGCGCGCCAACGGCCCGTTTCGAAATGCTGAGCGTCTATAGCGCGATGGCGCTGGATCAACGTCGTCTGAACCGTTTTTTGCGCCGGATTGACAAAGCGGTGAAGGGCATCGTCCAGCGCTGCTCACCTTAAATTCCGGTACACCGGAAAGACGCTACCGTTGATCTGTAAATCAGAAAAGTCGGCGACGGCCCGGATACGCTGGACCGCCGCCTATAGGACTGTCCGGGGTAGGCGTCAGACAGTCCGCACGATGAATTGCCGGGGGTAGGCATCCGACAACCCATCAGTCGTGCCGCATCCGAAAACGAATACGGGACGACACCCCCAAACAGGCAGGGTAGGCATTGCCTGTCTGGGATCTCAATTACTAATCCAACACGATCGACGGTTATCAGCCGAGCCCTGCCCGGCCGGCCGGCACCACCTCATGATGCATTTGTGGTTGGCCCAACCCGTCGCACATCTGTAATAAAACTTATGACATAATATGCAATATTTGTGCCATCTACTTGAATCATTTGAGTTTCAATAGGTTAGCACTCGTTAACCATTATCTGAAATTTGAAGTTGTAAAAATTCCCGACACATTGCGTACCAACCTACCGTTCCCGGGCAAAACTCATGCCTGTCACCAGGCCAACCATCCGGCATAATCACAGTACTATAACACCGCTGATATCAAATTTGTCATCCGATGGCAAAAAGTAGGTTACAGTTCCCGGGAAACACACCATATATCGGTTCGGTATATCTCGCATAATGCAGGAACGGCAATTCCGATGGATGTGAAGACACTTTGTCTGGGCGTACTCTCCCGCGGAGACGCGACCGGATATGAAATAAAAAAACAGTGCGAGGAAGGCCCGTTCGCCTACTTTTATGCCGCCGGGTTCGGGTCGATCTACCCGGCACTGACCACCCTGAAAAACGACAGCCTTATCTCGGTCAAAGAAGTTGCGCAGGACAGCAAACCGGCCAAAAAGGTCTATTCCATCACCACCAACGGACGCCTTGCATTTATTCGTGCACTCCAGGAACCACCCGCCCCCGATCGATTGCGTTCCGACTTTCTCTTTACGATGTTTTTCGGCCAGCTTCTCCCCGCGAAGGAGACTGATCGGCTCATCGCCGAGCGCCTGGATATGCTCCACCAACGACTGAACGAAATGGCAGAATGCCACCACCCCGATATGCCGGGCGGTGAATCCTTTGCCCTTGGTTACGGTATGGCAGTTTACAAAGCAGCAGCAGATTACCTGGACAGTCATCGGCACGAGCTCGTCGGTGCAGCCCTCCGCAATGAGATGCCACGTGTTGCATCTGTCACTTCCGAGAAAAAGGTAAAGGTATGAGATCTTCGATCATCATCGCCGGCACGCTTGCTATCGGCGCTACCGCCTGGATCCTGTCAGGTCAATTAGGCAACAGCGATAAAAGCGCTGCCGCAAATGGCTCAAAGGTGGCAGAGAGAAAGGCTGAAAAACCGCTCGCCGCCGTGCGGGTCCGCGTTTTGCAGGCCCGCGTCAAACAGGATGAACTGATCGTCAACGGACGGACAGAGGAATCCCGGAAGGTCATATTAAGGGCGGAAACTGCCGGTCCCATCATCAACGTCCCCGCCATGGAAGGTAGTATCGTCGAGACAGACGACGTGATCGCGCGTCAAAGTGTCGAAGACAGGAATGCGCTTCTTTCCGAAGCAACCGCGCTCGTAAAGCAGCGTGAGATCGAATACCGCGCTGCCACCCAGCTTGCAAAAAAGGGATTCCGTTCCGACACCAAGCTGGCGGAAGCTCGTGCCCAACTCGACGCCGCAAGGGCAAAAACCAAATCCATCCGGATCGATATTTCACGCACCACGACCAAAGCACCGTTTCGCGGCATTCTCGAGACGCGTTACGTCGAGAAAGGTGATTACGTCAAAGCGGGCGACAATATTGCCTCGATTGTCGACCTCGACCCGGTCCTCGCAGTCGGATCCGCTTCCGAGCGCAACATCGGATCGATTAAAATTGGCGAACCAGGCAAGGTTACCTTTATCGATGGCAACGTCGCCGAAGGCAGGATCCGCTTTATCGCCTCGGTCGCAGATCCCGACACCCGCTCCTTCCGGATAGAGCTGGAAGTACCTAATCCCGACCACCGCATCCGCTCTGGGCTCACCGGAAAACTGGCCCTTCCCCTGCCACCCGTCCGGGCCCATGTCCTGTCCCCGGCGGTACTCACGCTGTCGGATGACGGACGCATCGGCGTTCGCATCGTCGATGCAGAGGACATTGTCCGTTTCAAGCCTGTGTCTATTCTGTCTGAATCCCCCGAAGGCATTTGGGTATCCGGCCTGGCAGACGGCCAACGGCTGATAACAATCGGGCATGAATACGTCCGGGCAGGCCAGAAGGTCCGCGCCGTCGACGAAGCGGCTGTAACCGGGTCATGAGTATTATCGATGCCGCCCTGTCCCGCTCCAGGACCGTTATCTCCGTTCTCGTGCTGCTATTGGTCGCCGGCTTTTATTCCTATGTGAATATCCCCAAAGAAGCCCGGCCCGACGTGAATGTGCCGATCATCTACGTGTCGATGTCGCTCAAAGGCATCTCCCCGGAAGACGCAGAGCGGCTCCTGGTGCGCCCGATGGAAGCCGAGGTAAAATCGATCGAGGGCATCAAGGAAATCCGCTCCAGCGCCTACCTCGGCGGTGCCAACGTGCTCCTGGAATTCGAAGCCGGATTCAATGCAGACCTCGCATTGGCCGATGTGCGCGAGAAAGTCGATATCGCAAAGGCTGAATTGCCGGACACGGCGGACGAGCCCAGCGTAAACGAGGTTAACCTCAGCCTGTTCCCGATCATAATCGTGACGCTGGGCGGCGAAGTTCCCGAAAGGGCATTGCTGAAGATCGGGCGGGACCTTCAGGAAAAGATTGAAGGTATATCAAGCGTCCTCGAGGCGACCATCGGCGGCGATCGTGACGAACAGGTCGAAATCGTCATCGACCCACTTCTCGTGGATTCCTATGGCCTTGATCCCAAACTGGTTCTGGAAGCGATCAGCCGCTCCAACCAGCTGATCGCCGCAGGGTCTCTGCGCGGCGCCAAGGGCAGTTTTGCCGTAAAGGTGCCCGGCTTGTTCGAGAACGTCGGCGACATCCTTGATATGCCGCTGAAAACCAGCGGCGATTCCGTTGTTACGGTCCGCGACATCGCCTCAGTCCGCCGCACGTTCGAAGACCGCGTAACCTACGCAAGGCTCAACGGTAAACCGGCGATCTCTCTGGAGGTCAAAAAGCGGACCGGTGAAAACATCATCGAGACCGTCGATGCGGTAAAGGCACTTGTCGCCGATGAACGTCAAAACTGGCCTGAACAGATCACCGTTACGTTCTCGAGCGATGATTCAAAGAACATCCGCAACATGCTGCGCGATCTGCAGAACAACGTGCTCTCCGCGATCCTGCTTGTGATGATTATCATTGTCGCAGCGCTCGGCGTCAGAACCGGCCTGCTCGTCGGCATCGCGATTCCCGGATCATTCCTGACCGGCATTCTGGTGCTGTCCGCCTTCGGACTGACCGTCAACGTCGTTGTTCTGTTCGCCCTGATCCTGTCTGTCGGCCTGCTGGTCGATGGTGCGATCGTCGTGACCGAATACGCTGACAGGCGGATGATTGAAGGAACCGGCCGGGTAAAGGCCTATACAGAGGCCGCCAAACGGATGGCCTGGCCGATCATCGCGTCAACGGCAACGACACTGGCGGCGTTCCTGCCGCTTCTGTTCTGGCCCGGGCTTGTCGGCGAGTTTATGAAATTCCTGCCGATCACACTGATCGCCACGCTGATCGCATCCCTGTTCATGGCGCTGATTTTCGTGCCGACGCTCGGTGCGCAATTCGGCAAGCCGGGCGCGATTGACAAGCGCATGGTTGATCAGATGGCCGTGATGGAAACAGGCGACCTGTCGCAAACCGGCGGCTTCACCGGCACCTACGTCAAAGTACTCACGGCCGCGCTGCGGCACCCGGCAAAGATTGTCGCGATGGCAATGGTAGCCCTCGTGGCTTCCTGGATGCTTTACGCAAATTTCGGCCGCGGATTCGAATTTTTCCCCAAGGTCGAACCCGACCGCGCAGCCCTGAAGGTCTTCGCCCGCGGTAACATGTCCGTCGACGAACAGGCCAGGCTGGTCGGCCAGGTAGAACAGCGAATCCTCGCACTACAGCGCGAACGCGGCGAAATGCGGGCAATCTATATTCTCGCCGGGAAGCAGCAGCGCAAGGACGATGCACCATCCGACATCATCGGCGCGATCAGTATCGAATTTGCTGACTGGGATACGCGGCGCAAGGCTGATGAAATCCTTGCCGATATCGTTGCCCGCTCTCAGGACCTGGCCGGTGTGCATATCGAGACCGCCAAGGAAGAAGCCGGCCCACCGGTAGGCAAGCCGATATACCTGCTGGTCACGTCACGGGCACCGGAAACAATTGCGCCCGCGGTTGCCAAGATTCGGGCCAAGCTCGATACGATGTCGGGGCTAAAAGACATAGAAGACGGCCGCCCCGTACCAGGTATCGAATGGGAACTTGCGGTAGACCGCGCACAGGCTGCCAAATTCGGCGCGGATGTTTCCGTGATCGGCAACATCATCCGGCTTGTAACAAACGGGCTCAAAGTATCAGACTTCCGGCCGGACGATGCTGATGATGAAATCGATATCGTCATCCGCTACCCGACCGATAACCGGACACTGAACCAGCTCGACAGCACCCGGCTTCAAACGTCCAAGGGGCTGGTCCCGCTCAGCAATTTCGTTACACGGTCGCCGAAGCTCGAAACCAGTGAATTGCGGCGTACGGATGCACGACGCTCGATGACGGTGAAGGCCGACCTGCTGCCCGGCGTCCTCGCCAATACAAAATTGGCGGAGATCGAATCCTGGCTCGCCGATGAAGCCGGAATCGATCCGCGTGTACAGATCGTATTCAAAGGCGAAGACGAAGAGCAAAAGAAAGCCAGCGCGTTTCTGGGCAAGGCTTTCGGTGTCGCACTGTTCATGATGGCGATCATCCTGGTCACCCAGTTCAATCGCTTCTATTCGGCTTTCCTGATCCTGACGGCCGTCGTCATGTCGACCGTCGGCGTTATGCTCGGCCTCCTTATCATCCAGCAGCCCTTCTCGATCGTCATGAGCGGTATCGGCGTGATCGCACTCGCCGGGATCGTCGTGAATAATAATATCGTACTGATAGATACGTATGACCGGATTGTCGGCACCGCGAAGACGCCGATGGAGGCGATCATCCGCACCGGCGCCCAGCGCCTGCGGCCGGTGATGCTGACCACGGCAACCACGATCTTCGGGCTGTTACCGATGGTCACGCGGGTAAACATCGATTTCGTCACCCGCGAAATATCCATCGGTGCGCCCTCGACCCAGTGGTGGCAGCAACTGGCAACGGCCATCGCCTTCGGCCTCGCCTTCGCCACGATCCTGACCATGATCGTCACGCCGTCGCTGCTGATGGTGCGGGTGAACGTATCCGCCTGGCGCGAACGCCGGCGATCGGCCCGATCTGGAATCCAATCGGCCTCTGCGGGCTAACTGTCTCCCTAAATTGCCTCGCCCGCTTGACCCGGCAGTGCTGAGACCGGTAATTAAATCGGTGTCAGATTAAGGGTTCGGATACACCGGAGCCGCATAGGAGAACCAATGCCCCTAAACATGTCCAACCAGCCAGAGCTGGCGCTACCGTTTGAATCTACCCGGTCATTACTGACGAAATGGCGTACACGCGACGCCAGCAAGACAGCTTTGGTGGATCTCGACCAGGGTGGCAAATCGATCACCTGGGGCCAGCTTGCCACCGAGGCGGACAAGGTTGCGCAGTTCCTGGCTGACCGGGGCATCAAGCCCGGCGACAAGGTCGCCGTTCTGTCGGACGAATATCTTGAAAAACTGATTATCTGGATGGGCATCTGGCGCCTGGGTGCTGCGATCTGCCCGCTCAACGTCGAGATGAACGAGGTTCATCTGGTTGAAATCCTCGAAGGCATCGAGCCTGCACTGACCCTGTGGCACACCAATTTGGATGGCCCCAAACTCACGTCGGGCCTCAAAACACCCTCGATCCGCTTTAATACATGGAAGGAGGACGCAAAAGACCCGGAAGAACTGTTCGCCATTCTTGCCGCAATGCCCGACGGCGCCGGCGCCGATATCAACAGCGAGAACGCCGCCGAGGACCTTGCCTGCATCTTCTGCACCTCAGGCACGACATCAAAGCCCAAAAGTGTGGTCTACAATCACATGTCCTACTGGCTGAGCGGGCTCAGCACGCTGGATATGCTCGGCCTCGACGAAAACGACCGAACGCTGGAATACCGCTCCTTTGGCTGGAATTCCGCCCAGATACTCAGCCTGATGCCCTGGCTGCAGACAGGGCTGACAATGCATATGGCAAAACGCTTCTCGCGGTCACGGTTCTTCGGATGGATACGCGATAACAACATCACGTTTTCTGCCGGGGTGCCGACGGTGGTGAACATGCTGCTCAACGAGCCCCCGCCCGAAGCGGAGCGCGATGTCCCGTCGCTCCAGAGAATGACCTGTTCAACGGCACCATTATCGCCGGATCAGTGGGCCAAGTTCGAAAACATATATGGTGTGACGCTGTTACAGCTCTACGGAATGTCGGAAGCCGGCTGGATATGCGGGAACCGTCATTACCGGCGCGCCATGGGGACGGTAGGACCGCCCGCAAAGCACCAGGAATTCATCATTGTGGACGGTAATGGCACAGCCTGCCCGCCCGGCGTCGAAGGGGAAATCACCATCGGCGGGCCGCAAACCTGTATGGGGACAATCTCGCCCGACGGCGAGTTCGAAGACCTGTCTGAAGCGCGGATCAAGACCGGCGACCTCGGCATGATGGACAAAGACGGCTTCGTGACCGTCACCGGACGCACCAAGGATCTGATTATTCGCGGGGGTGTCAATATTGCCCCCTTGGAAATAGATAATGTGCTGTTGCGGAACCCGAAGGTACGGGAGGCCGCCGCTGTCGGGGTTCCGGATAATATTTACGGCGAGGAAGTGATCGCTTTCGTGTCAGTTAAATCAGGAGAAAACCTGACTGAAGAAGACGTCAAATCCTGGTGCGCTGACTCCCTGCCCGCCTTCAAGGCACCCAAGCATGTCTATTTTACCGACGAACTGCCAAAATCCGATCGCGGCAAGGTTCTGCGCGATGGGCTGCGTGACATATGGCTTTCTGCCAAATAACGGGATTCCGGTAATTTTAATCTGCGATTAACCGCTGCATTTTACTTAAATTTAACAGCCGTGATGGTATCGCTATGGCCCCTGATATAGGTAGGGCCAAAGATGACCGCTCCTCTAGCAATCGACAGTTCTGCGGATACACCTGTTAGCACCGACGACGAGGCCTCAGAATCTCCGAAGTTTTCTTTCCGGTGTTCAAACCGACTGTTCAATGTCTGGACACAACCCGTCTCCGACGGGGTGGAAGTATATGTTGCCTGCGACCTGGGCCACCTTCCCTATAGCGCAGAAAACCGGGAACGCCGCCGGAACGGGCTGATGATCCTGAGCGCCGCCGGCGCCGCCATATCAGCGCGCCTGTTGCTCACGGATTTTCACAAAATATCTTTACTGGCCAACGTAACAGTCCCCGATGTCCAGGATTCGAAGGCTATTGTGTCCGGAGCCGCTGCCAGTGTCATCGGGATGCTACCGATGATCGACCTGATGGAAACCTGCGTCATCCCGACACCGCGACAGGCCTGACTCGAACTCGAATGCGACGTCAGTTTACCTTCGGCAGGACAAAAACCTGTCCAGGGTAGATCAGGTCCGGATTGCGGATCTGATCCTTGTTCGCTTCGTAGATCTCCGTATACCGAAGCCCCTCTCCGTAGGACCTGCGTGCCAGCCGCCAGAGACTGTTGCCAGGCTGTACGAACACGACCGTACCCTCGGCCAGGTCGCTCACGGGCTTCGCCCTTGAAAACGGCAACGCAACCCGCGCGGTTACCTTACCGGCGGGATCCACACGGTCGACGCGCATCTTGTACAAACCCTCGGGGATCTCGAACCCCGGATTCAACTGCCATATCCCCTTTTCATCTGCCGTAGCACGGCCGATAAACTTGTTGTCGAGATAGACACGGACCTCCGCCCCGGGTGGTGCCCGGCCTGATAGTCCGAGATTGCCCCCTGCCTGACCGTAATCAATCGCATCCAGCGAAAGCTTTGAATTCCCGACGCCACCGGGCGTCTGCAACACGACGGGCGCACGCTTGCCATCCTTTGGAATAACAAGCGCCAACGAGCCGGCCGTTCCCGCGGCGGGGCTCCCGGCCACATCTTTGCCCCGCTCCGGCACGACAACGACCACGCTCTGGTCCGAAGACACCTCGGTACCATCTGCGCTTCGAGATACAATCCTCAATGTATGCGTCCCGGGAGCAATCGGTGTCTGGGGCACCAGGACCCATTCACCCCGTTTATCGGCCCGGGCACGACCGATTACCGTATCGCCCTGCAGGACCGTAACCTCTGAATTGGGTAGAGCCCGGCCTGCAATAACTGTATCTCCCTGCGGATTAACGCGAACGATGTCGAAAGTCGGTTTATCCGGCGAACCGGTAGCCTTTGAACTGCCCGTCGCCCCCGCAGACTTTTGCCCCGCGGCAGGCCCTATCGTGCTTTTTGACGGAGCACCCGCATCACTGGATTTTCGATCACGTTGTCCACTTTCCGCAGCAGGCGTGGACCTCGATGTCGATGAAGGCGCAGAAGAGGACGAGGAAGATGATGACGCGGACGATGACGAGGGAGAAGATGATGACGCAGGCGATGTCCCCGCAGGTGATGTCCCCGCAGGTGATGTTGCACCCTGCTGAACCGGACGATCCGGTTCCCGGTCAATGAAGAATGTAAGCGCAATCGCCCCCAGGACGATTATTGCGCCCGCAATGCCAACTATCAGGGGCCTGTTCACTGCGCCTCGCCGTCAGATACATAAAACTGCAACACTGAGCATAGGCGACTGATATGGAATCGCACTGTTTTTCTGCGAAAAACCGGCCCGTCACTCAGAAAGCATGGGCAACGGGTTTGAGCGATTTCAGGTAGCGCGCGATCGCCGTAAGGTCTTCATCCGTCAGCTTGCCGGTATTGTGCTCAATCACCTCGGCCATCAGCGATCCTGCATAGTCAAAATCAGGGGTCTGGCCGGACTTCAGGTATTCAACGATTTCCGGCACGCTCCAGGTCAGACCGGTTTTCGTGTCCGGCGTCAGGTTCGGTATGGCCTCGCCTTCCGGTCCGACCGGCGTCCCCGCCATCCACTGGTCATAATCAAGACCACCAAGCATGTTGCGCGGCGTGTGGCATTCGCCGCAATGGCCAAGTGCATTTGCCAGATAAGCGCCCCGGTTGACCTCGGCAGACTGCGCCGGGTCTGCCTCGAACACACCTTCTCTGAAAAACAACAATTTCCAGCCGGTCTGCAGGAACCGCCAGCTGAACGGAAACGAAATGTCGTGCGGTGTAGATGGCTCCGAGACGGCAGCTATCGAAAACAGATAGGCCTTCATCGCCTTCAGGTCCTCCTCCGTGGCCTTCGTGTAGGATGTATAGGGAAATGCCGGAAAATAATGCGCCCCGTCAGGTCTTTTGCCCTCGCGCATGGCGCGGACGAAATCGGCATCTGACCATGCACCGATTCCATGAGTCTTATCTGGTGTTATATTCGGCGGGTAGAACGTTCCGAAGGGCGTCGGAATTGGTGCACCGCCGGCATATGGTTTTCCCTTTTTCTTGTAGTCGGTGTGACAACTGACGCAGCCTCCCGCCGTGACAAGATATCGGCCCTTTTCAACAAGGGACGTTTCAGCCGCGATGACCGGCGAAAACCCTGCCGCAGCACTTCCCAAAACCAGCAGACCTGCCGCCGTCAGCACAGAAAGGAAATTTCTCATATTGTCACGTCTCCACAGAGCGTTATTAGAGTTCACCAGGCAACGACTTGATGAGAAGAGATATTCGTGGTTTCTCTCGAAGCGTCAAGTGACGTCGGTCACAGTACACTTATCAATTCGGAAACAAGCCCCATGAATTTCCCCCCGTCTTCATCACCCGTGAAATCCGCCTGCGTGTTCTGCGGCGCATCTGTCGGCAACGATCCCGCTTTTGCCGAAGCAGCCCGCGACCTCGGCGCGCTTATGGCCGCTGACGGTATGCGACTTATATATGGCGGCGGACATCTGGGCATGATGGGCACGGTCGCAGACGCGGTCCTCGCCGGCAACGGTGAGGCAATCGGCGTTATCCCAGAATTTCTGCGTGATCGCGAGCAGGGGCATACGGGTCTGACGGAACTTCACGTCGTCGATAGCATGCATACCCGCAAACGGATGATGTTCGACCTGTCGGATGCGTTTGTCGTCCTGCCCGGCGGGCTGGGAACACTGGAAGAGGTATTCGAAATGGTGACCTGGCGGCAATTGGGACGCCATGAAAAGCCTATCGTGCTGATCAGCACAAACGACTACTGGGCACCCTTTCAGGATTTGGTCGACCGTGTCGTCGACAGCGACTTTGCCCATGGCAAAGTGGAAACATATTTCCGCATCGCCGCCGATCCGGAGGCGGCGATGCGGATATTGTCAGGCGAAGACTAGCCCCCGCCCTGTTTCGGCGTGACGCTTACGCGCCCCAGGGCTTGATCGCGTCTTTAAGCGCCTTGTAGCCTTCAAGGAAGCCCGGGCGCGTGCCGGCATAGACCTCATCGAATGTATCGAGCGCATCGTCGAGCCATTTACGCAGCTCCGCGTTATCCGGGTTCGCATCGAGGTAGGCATCACGGATCAGCACGAAGTGAATGCGCGGATCGTAGGGCTGCTTGGTGCCGCCCATGGATTCGTCTCCATCCAGCAGACGCAGCAGCATCGCATCAGCTGACCCGAGTGTCTGTTCGTGGATCGGCGGGCCATCCATACGATGCATGACCGAAGTCATGTCACGACCGTTACCGGTGGTATGCCCCATATCCGACCAGACTTCCGTCATATTGACGTCATGACCGAGATGCTTGGCGACCATTCCGCCGAACGCACGCAGCGGATCGGAGATATCGGCCAGCAGATCGGTCAGGCGATCACCATCCAGATCGGTCGCCAGCACGATTGAATCGCGCTTTTCGATCAGGTCCCAGACCAGCAGGCCATAATTCGTATCAGCGATGTGCTGTTCGATACGGCCACCCCAATTCTCCATACCGGCTTTGAAGTCGGCAGGCAGAAGGGCGATGATCTTGTCGATCCGTTCCTTGTGCTCTTCATACGGGTCGACGGCGTATTTACGGCCGACTTCGAACTTGGTGTCCTTGATGAGCCAGGAATGCAGGCCGGCATTGATGCCGTCTTCCATTGCCTGGGTCGGCTTGGTGGCAACACGACCGAGACGACCGGTCTCGTTGACCATCTGCAGGAACAGGCGGTTGGCGTAAGCAAGCTGGACACCGGGAGTGTTCATTTCCGAATGAACGATACCCTTGTCATTGACGGTGAATTTCGCCTTATCCTGCGAATACGGCAGGCACGGCATGCAGCGGACAACCGTGATCGGGCCATACGGCCGCACGTTGCAATAGACACCGGCTTGGGTGCGCAGCGGCGCATTCGCCGATTTGCCCATCACGACAACCTTGTTGCCGTTACCGTCGTTCACATAGGCATCCCCCGCGGTCGACCATTTGATCGATGTGCAGGGCATGTTGCCGAACCAGCCGAGGGAGGCCAGTTCGGTATCGTGGCGATACTGCGACCACATCGGGACCGCGTAGAACGGCAACTGAAGAATGTCGATTGCGGCCAGCGTGCCCAACAGCGCGTATGCGTCAGTCATAGAATGGGCAACGGGATTCACGTTGCCGGTATGGTTGCCGCCCTTCCAGACCACCGCATCGGGGTAGCCTTCAGGTTTGACATCGGCCGGTTCAAACAGCCCGGACAACGCCCCGAACAGGTCGCCTCCGTCAGCTTCCGTGCGGGCAATGGACATCAGATCGATCATTTGGGCCTCTTTCGATAGAGTTGGATGATAAGTATACGGGTGCGGGCGCGAAACGCAGCCTCCGGGTGTGCCACCCTAACGATGTTGGATACAGACCGGTCCCTCAAAACAATCTACAGCATGTCAAAAATCATGCCGTAAAGAGCAATCAAGGTCCGCCCGCAGTCAAATCGCCATCGGGAACGCGGCGGATAATAAGCTATTTCAATAGACTGATCCAGTCGCCCGAAACATGTCCCTGAATCGCAGATTTCTGCGGGTCAGGAACGCCCCCCTAGGCCGCCGCGTCGCCAATCGCCGCCGCGATGGCATCCAGCGCCGCCTGAGCAGCACTCCCATCCGGGCCACCGGCCTGTGCCATGTCCGGTCTGCCGCCGCCGCCCTTGCCACCAAGCGCCGCGGAACCGACCCGCACCAGGTCGACCGCGCTGATTGTTTCCATGATATCCGCTGTTACACCGACCACAATAGATGCCTTGCCGTCTTCAACCGAGATGATCGCCGTGACACCGGAACCGATCTGTTTCTTGATTTCATCCGCCATGGATTTGAGCTCTTTCGCAGGCATTCCTTCGAGCTGACGCGGCGCATACTTGATGGCACCGATCTCGACAATGTCGCCGCCCGCCTGATCGCCTGAAGCTCCACCGCCGCCGCCTGTTGCCAGTTTGCGGCGCAGATCTGTGAGCTCCCGCTCTAGCTTGCGGCGCTCTTCCAACAGGCCGGCGACACGCACAGGCACGTCCTCGGCCGTCGTTTTAAGTTCGAATGCGGTCCGCGCCAGCAGATCCTCACGGTCAATTGCATACGCATCTGCTGTCGCGCCTGCGAGCGCCTCGATCCGGCGCACGCCGGCACCAACCGCGCTTTCGCCGAGGATATGGAAAAAACCGATATCGCCGGTCCGGCGCACATGGGTCCCACCACACAGTTCGACGGAGAACCGGTCTTCTGCGCCCCCCATGGCAACGACCCGGACTTCATCTCCGTATTTCTCACCGAACAGCGCCATCGCGCCATTCTCGATCGCCTCGTCCGGGGTCATCAGCCGGGTATCCACCGCCCCGTTCAGACGGATGCGCTCATTCACCTCACGCTCGATAGCCCGCAGGTCATCTACTTCTATCGCCTTTGGATGAGAGATATCGAACCGCAGCCGGTCCGGTGCGACCATGGACCCCTTCTGCGTGACGTGATCGCCCAGCCGGCGGCGCAGTGCTTCATGCAGCAGATGGGTCGCGGAATGATGCGCCCGTAATGACGCCCGGCGCGCATGATCGACATCGAAGGTCGCTGTATCGCCGACAGCGATGCTCCCCTTTGTTACTGTGCCTGTATGGACGTGTACATCACCGATTTTCTTCAGGGTATCGCTTACCGTGATTTCAGCTGTTTCGGTCCTGACAATTCCAGCATCGCCCTGCTGACCGCCGGATTCACCGTAAAAAGGCGTCTGGTTGGCCACCAGCG
>CAJQLI010000282.1 GCA_905479125.1 uncultured Alphaproteobacteria bacterium
CGAAAAATCCCTGTAATCCGTGTGCCGCGAAGAACCCCTGCAATCCTTGTGCGGCGAAAAATCCATGCAATCCCTGCGCAGCGAAGAACCCGTGCAGCCCCTGCGCCGCCAAGAACCCCTGTGCGGCGAAAAACCCCTGCGCAGCTAAGAATCCTTGCAGCCCGTGCGCTGCAAAGAATCCCTGTGCAGCGAAAAACCCGTGCAACCCGTGCGCGGCGAAGAACCCATGCAATCCATGCGCCGCCAAAAATCCTTGCAACCCTTGTGGCGCGTCCAATCCGTGTGGTCCCTGTGGCGCCGCAGCCGCGCCCGTCGAACTGACCACGGCGGAAGCCGTTGCGGTCTATAATTGCCTTAAAGGCGAAATGAAATCCGCCTATGCGAAGTCGGGCAACAAGTACGCGTCGGTTTTCCTCAACTGGAAAAACTATGCGAAACAGCCCTATGTGTCGGGGACCCATGGCGAACGCTACGTGCTGAACTACGCCAACGAAAAGGCGGCGAATTACGGCAAATACGAAAACGCCGGCAAGATGGCGCCGGGCGCGGTGACAGCCAAGAACAGCTTCACCGTCAACGGCAAGGGCCAGGTTTCAGTCGGCCCGCTTTTTCTGATGGAAAAACACAATGCCGGCTTTAACGGGAACAGCCATGACTGGCAGTACACGCTGATCATGCCCAACGGACAAACCGTCGGCACCACGAACGGCAAAGGCAAATCGTCGGTCAAATTCTGCTACGAATGCCACAACGCCGTGGCCGAAGATCAGGATGCGATGATGTTCCTGCCGGAGGAACTGCGCGTCAACTGACACGCATCTTCACGAATATGAAAAGGGCCGGTCTGATGACCGGCCCTTTTTTGTCCGAAACGCCGCCGTTACTCGTCGCGGCTGACCGCGCCCAGGCCCGGGCGGTAAGTCTTGTTGTCGAGGAATTCTTCCATCCCGCGATTACGGGTCTGTTCCTTGTCCATGAACTGCAGCGCCTGGATCTTGGTCATCAGGTATTCGTATGACTGCGGGACATCCATATCGACCACCGCCCGCAGCGCCTGCTTTGTAAAGGCCAGCGCCACCGGGCTTTTCTCCATCAGTTCCCTGGCGAGGGCGACGGTTTCTTCGCGTAGCTTGTCGGCGGGCACGGCAATGTCGGCGAGGTTCATCTCGACCGCTTTTGTGCCGTCGAACGTGCGCCCCGTCATCGAATAGAACATGGCCTGGCGGAACGGCATGCGGTCGACGATTACCTTCGAGACGATCCCGCCCGGGATAATTCCCCAGTTGATTTCCGACAGCCCGTAAATCGCATCTTTATCGGTCACCACCAGATCGCAATTGCACAGGGCGACGAACGCACCGCCGAACAGGTATCCATTGACCATGGCAATCGTCGGTTTGCGCGAATTGCTGAGGATATCCCAGCTCCAGTGTTTGTTCGCATTGAAGGCGCGGTAGAACGCGTCCGGGTTGTTGTCGGTCTCGCGGAAATATTCCTTGAGATCCATCCCGGCGCTCCATGAATTACCGGCGCCGGTCAGCACAATGACCTTTGCCGACGGATCCGTTTCGAGATGCGTCAGAATATCTTCCATCTCGAAATGCAGCTGCGGGTTCATCGCATTGCGTTTTTCGGGCCGGTTGAAAGTGACCCAGGCAATGCCGTCATCATCGATTTCAACAGCGACACAATCGTAATGCTCGCGTAAGGCCATCCTGAGTTCCTCCCGTTTTTGGTATTTGGCGTATACCCGCGTTATACGCTAGGTTTTGACCATGTCCATAAGCTTCAGAACAGATTCGCCAGACGAGAAAGCCTTTCGCACCGAGGTCCGTGACTGGATCGACGCGACATTGCCCGATGACCTGCGCGGCTGGTCCACCCGCCCGCCTTTCGACAAGGCTATCTGGTGGCACCGGCAATTACATGGCAAGGGCTGGATCGCTCCGGCATGGGCAAAGATCCATGGCGGTATGGAAGCGACGCTCAACCAGCAGATTATCCTGAAGGAAGAACTCGCCCGCGCCGGCGCGCCGGAAATCTCCGCGCAGGGTATCAATCATGTCGGCCCGATCCTGATGGCGTTCGGCACAGAGGCCCAGAAAGAACGTTTTCTGCCGCCGATCCTGACCGGCGCGGAATCATGGTGCCAGGGCTATTCGGAACCCGGTGCCGGATCGGATCTCGCCAGCCTGCGCACCCGCGCGGATATCGACGGCGAAGATTTCATCATCAACGGATCCAAGATCTGGACGACCTGGGCGCAGTATTCCGACTGGATGTTTGCGCTGGTCCGCAGCGATCCGGATGCGCCGCGCAAGCAGGCCGGCATCAGTTTCGTGCTGATCGACCTGAAAACCCCCGGGATCGATATCCGCCCGATCAAAACCATCGCCGGCGACGAGGAATTCGCAGAAGTCTTCATGGATGACGTTCGGGTGCCGATGACCAACCTGGTCGGCGACCTGCACGATGGCTGGCGGGTGGCCAATGCCCTGCTCGCCCATGAACGCCTCGGCACGGCCAATCCGCAGCTCCTGTTCGAGGCGCTGGAACGCGTGAAGAAAATCGCCCGGGCCAGCGGTGCGCTGGACGATCCGTATTTCCGCGAACGCCTCGCCGAAGCGGAAATCGACACCGTGGGCTTTGCCGCAATGTTCGCCCATGCGGCCGAAATCGCCAATGCCGAACGCTCGCTCGGCCTTGATGCATCGATCATGAAAATCAACGGGACCGAAACCCTGCAGCGCCTGGCAGACCTGTTGCTGGACGCCGCAGGAACGGATGCAGCGCTTACGGGACGTGTAATGACCGAAGACGGCCCGATAGAGATCGCGCCGCTGTTCCTGCAGGTCCGCCGCGCGACGATCTATGGCGGATCAAGCGAGATCCAGCGCAATATTCTCGCCAAACGGGTCCTGGGCCTGCCGAGCTGACCGCTTTGCCGGCAGTGACGCCTGTCACTGGACCCGAGGCACCCGTCCCCTTAAATTCCGACCCTCGATGGGCCGGAAAGACCCGAGAAGAACGGATATCGCCATGAAATACGTCCCTAAAAACCTGATTGCCGCCGGCATCCTGTCCATCGCCACGGCGACGGCCCCAATGATCGCCACGATCACCGCACCGGCACCTGCGCAGGCAGCGGATATCCTGCCGCTGGTCGATGCCCATCTCCATTACAGCCACGATGCGTGGGACGGCCTGCCGCCAAAGGACGCGGTCGCGGTGCTGCGGCGCGCCGGCCTGAGAGGCTGATCCGAAAGTAGTTGAGTGATTTCAGTCGGTTGTGATTCTCTCGTTTGTGATGAAGCAAATGAGGAGGCACAACATGTGGACTGAAATCACCCGCCCCAAATATGAACGCAGTGG
>CAJQLI010000283.1 GCA_905479125.1 uncultured Alphaproteobacteria bacterium
GGAGGTTGTTTTTGGCGAAGATGGGGTCGCTGCCGCTGAGCCGGGCGTCAGAATTATGGTCGATCATTCTTCCATCCACCCGATGAGGACGCGGGAATGGGCCTCGAAGCTTCAGTCGGAATGCGGGACAAGCTGGATCGATGCGCCCGTTTCGGGTGGTCCGGGCGGTGCCGAACGGGGGGACCTTATCGTGATGGCGGGCGGGGATGGAGAGACCTTCGAAATCGCTAAACCCCTGATGTCTCATTATGCCACGCAGATAACCCTGATGGGGCCCGCAGGGTCGGGACAGGCGACGAAGGCCTGCAACCAGTTGATCATTGGCGCGGAAATCTGCGCGATTGCAGAAGCGCTGAACTTCGCCAGTAACTTCGGCATGGATGCACATGCTCTTGCCGATGCGTTGAAAGGTGGCTGGGCGGATTCACCGGTATTGCAGGATCATGGACGACGCATGGTGAATGCGGATTATTCGGACCCGGCAGATGCATCAATGATGATGAAGGATATGTCTATTGCGCAGGATATGGGCAACAGAACGAATAGCAATATGCCGATGACGGACCTTGTGACGTCACTCTTTCAAAGGGCGATCGAGCAGGGCCACATGGATGGTGGCCAGATCGCACCGATGCGCCTGTATTCATCCGAACCGCTTTAGAGTGTTACGTCCTTCAGGGGGTGCTCATCCATCCGGTTCGAGAGTTCGACCATCTTTTCCCGGAGCCAGGTATGGGCGGGAGAGCGGGCCGAGAGTTCGTGCCAGGCGCCTATAACTTTAAACGCAGGAAGGGGCAGGGGCGTCGGAAATATGCGAAGAGATTCCGTGAAGGGCCGGAGGATGCGCTCCGGGGCAACGGTGATGAATTCGCTGTCGGCAAGGATACCCGGCAGGCTGAGAAAGTTGGGAACAGAAACAGAGACGTGTCGCCGACGGCCTAATTTTGCAAGTGCATCGTCGGTTGGACCGTAAAACCCGCCGCTCGACGGCGTGACAAGAACATGGTCGAGTTCGCAGAATGCGCCGAGTGACATTTCGTGCGTTGCGGTCGGGTGGTGCCGACTGACGGCGCAGACGTATTTGTCCTCGAAGAGATCAATGGCCTGAACGTTCTGCGGCGCCATTTCCGGGACCGTGATCGCAAAGTCTATCTCCTGCCGATCGAACTGGCCGGACATGCGCGGAATATCAGTAGAGACAATTGAGAACCGGATATTCGGCGCCAAACGATGGACCTCCCGCATCAACGGCGCAAGAAAGGTCATCTGGGCGTAGTCCGTTGCCGCTATCGTAAACACATTCTCAGCGTCATCGGGTCCGAACTCGGCAACCGAGAGGATGGTATCGATATCCTGCAAAACGGTTTTCACCGGGGCGATCAGTTCAAGAGCCTGCGGTGTCGGCCGGATGCCCTGCCGGGTTCGAACAAATAAAGGATCCTTAAAGGTTTCCCGGAGCCGTTTCAGGGCGCCACTCACAGCTGGTTGAGAAAGATTCAGTCTCTGGGCCGATCGGCTGACACTGCGCTCATCAAGCAAAACATCGAGCACAACAAGGAGATTGAGATCAACATTTCTAATATTGTCCAAGCTGATAACCTATATCAAAATTAGCGATTTGATTTATATCTAGAGCTTTGACAAATTTTGGGCAAGAATTTGCAAAATTCTGCAGTTCGAGTGCCGGTCAACGGTGCCTTACAGCCAGCCAAACAGGAGAGAAACGTGGAAACATTCAAGAACCCTTCGGAACCAACCGGCGAATACAAGGAAATGCTTGTCCGCCTAATGACCCGACAGATTTACGCGGAAACGGCAACCGCCGAAGTATTCGGACGGGCGATCAGCGCGGCACCGAACTGGCAGGAAAAAGAACTCGCGGCTGAATTCGCCGCCGAGGAAGCCCGTCATAGCCGGGGATTGTATGACCTGTTGACGGATCTCGGCGAAGACCCTGAAGAGATTATCGCGGGCCGTCCCGATGCTGAAAAGTTCTGGGGCCTGGACCTCGATAACTGGCTCGACATCGCTGTGTTTAACTTCACGGTTGATCGTGCCGGCAGTCACCAGATTATGGAATACCGTGAATCCAGCTATCTGCCCTGGGGAGCAAGTCAGGAAGAAGTGCTTGAGGACGAGGAAGATCATTACGACAACGGGGTCGAGAACCTGAAGCAGTTCGCCAAGGATCCGGCGCAGCTAGCCGCATTCCAGGAAGTCTATGACCGTGTCATGCCGAATGCGCTGAAACGTGCCTTCGGTCGCCTCGAAGGTGCCGATAACGATTTCTGCCTTGAGCATGGTCTGAAGCGGAACACGACGGAAGCCATCGTAAACCGGTACCTGAACGAGATGCACAGCCACATGGTTGGAACGGGTCTTGTGTTCCCGCCAATGTCGGCATTCGAAGCGATCAACTGCGAACTGGCGGACAGCACACGCGAGATACTGAAGTCCCTACAGCGCTAGTAGGTTCAGTCTGCTCTAAAACAACGTCGGCCACAGCATTGTGGCCGGCGTTTTTATATCCATTTTACGCTCACGGACCTAAATAGTTGGATATCTAACCAATACTGCGCTACATCTTGTGATGAAATCCGGCGCGTAAAGGGATGACAAATTTCCTGCACGCAGAGGCTTGGGCCGGGTTTAAGGCAGCTATTTACTGTCGGTGACCGTTTCCGCGGTTTCCATTTTCAGGCACATAAGCCGACCGCCGGGCAGCACTCCCGGTAGGTCTTTATTCGCCGCCGATTAAAGCGGCATTCACGATGCTTCCCCTGCTGACAAACGCAGGACCAGAAGCCGTAAAAGGAGACTGATATGTGCGCAGCTGAATTGAAATCGCCAGGTATGGCGTCCGAACTGATTATGGACCTTCGGGGTACGCTTGAATGGCTCAAATCCGAAGGTGATCTGATCGAAACAGATGTCGAAGTAGATCCCGATATCGAAATCGCCGCGATCCAGAAGAACCTCGATGGCGGGTGTCCGATCCTATTCAATAACGTGAAGGGCAAGCCCAATCACCGGTGTGTGACGAACCTGTTCGGTGACATCAATGTCATCAACAAGATGTTCGGCTGGGAAAACGACACAGACCGCACCGTGAAACTGGCGCATGCATTGCAGAACCCGCTGCCCCCGATCGAAATCAGCCAGGATGAAGCACCCTGTCAGGAACACGTGATCCTCGATCCGGTGAATGTGAATGATTACATCGTGCCTATCCGTCACACCGAGTTTGAACCGGAACTGACGGTCGGCTCGGGCAACCGCGTTGTCGCCGGCAAATATTTCGACGGCGGAACCGACCTTGGCTACAACCGGATGAATTTCCGCTGGGGAAATGTCGGTACGTTCCAGATCTCGCCCGGCTCACACATGTGGCAGGTAGTGTCCAAGCACTATAAGGACGACGAGCCTGTGCCGATCACGATGTGCTTCGGTCTGCCGCCGTCATGTACGCTTCTTGCCGGCGCCGGGTTCAACTACGTCATCCTGCCACAAGGTTGCGATGAAATCGGGATGGCTGGCGCCGTTCAGGGATCCCCCGTCCGTCTCGTAAAAGCGCGCACCGTCGATGCCTTTGCGGTTGCAGATTGCGAAGTCGTGCTCGAAGGATACGTCAACCCGCGCGATCGTCGCTATGAGACCGCGGAAGCCGAAGAGGCCGGCATCCAGGGCCGTTTCCACTTCCATCCGGAATGGGCGGGCTACATGGGCAAGGCCTACAAGGCGCCGACATTCCATTGCACGGCCGTCACCATGCGCAAGCCGGAATCAAATCCGATTATCTTCCCGCTCGCAGTGCACACGCTTGATGAGCACAATATCGACACCACGGTCCGTGAAGCGGCTTTGTTTGCCCTTTGTGAGCGGATGCAGCCGGGTATCGTCACTGACGTTGTCATGCCGTACTGCATGACCGACTGGGGCGGCGCGATCATCCAGGTGAAGAAGCGCAACAAGATCGATGAAGGTTGGCAGCGCAATTTCATGGGCGCCTTTATCGCGACATCTCAGGGCGCGCGTATCTGTATTGCCGTGTCGGAAGACGCGGATCCCTATGATATGGACGATATCATGTGGAACATCACGACACGCGTGAATCCGCATACCGATATCCTGAACCCGATCCCGGGCGGACGTGGACAGACCTTTATGCCCGCTGAGCGTATGACTGCGGGTGACAAGGAATGGACGGCGTCCAATACCCACTTCGAAGGCGGCATGGGTATCGATTGCACCGTACCCTACGGTTACGAGAGCGACTTCTTGCGGCCGGTCTACGCGGTAGACAAGGTTGACCTCAAAAAGTGGTTCAGCGACGAGCAGATTGCGAACGGCAAGGATCGCATGAAGGGCTGGGTAAACAGCCTGGCGAAAACCGGCAGATAAACCGCCGCGGTTTCAGAACCGCTTATATATGAGATAGAGACGGGCCGTCCTTCGGGGCGGCCCGTTTCATTTAGTACCCGCGACGCACATCGATCCGGCCATAGAGTTCCTCGCCGTGATATGCCCGGCGGATGTTATCGGCAATCACCGGGGCCGCTGATTCCGGCAAGGTCCACGCCGCGGCATGGGGATAAAGGGTTATTTTCGGATGGGACCAGAACGGGTGGTCGCCGGGCAGGGGCTCTGTGCGAAAAACATCCAGCGTCGCGCCTGATAAATGTCCGCTGTCGAGTGCCTCTATCAGGTCGTCATCCACGATATGTTTCCCGCGTGCGGCATTGATCAGAGCCGCCCCGCGCGGCAGGGCTCCAAGCGTTGTCGCATCCAGAATGTCTTCGGTGTCGGGTGTAAGCGGCAACAGGCAGACGAGAATATCCGTTTGTTCCAACAGAGAGAACAAACCGTCTTCACCGGCATAACTTTTGATGCCCGGAATATCCTTTTGAGATCGTGCCCACCCGGAGACAGGGAACCCGAACCGGGTGAGCATTTCTCCACAGGCAGCGCCCAGGTGGCCCAGTCCCAGAATGCCGATGCGCCGGTCGCGTGATAGCGTCTGTCGCAGCAATTTCCAGTCGCCGGTTCGATGCTGATCCTGGTATTCGGACGCGCGCCGATGATGACGCAACACTTCCATCGTGACGAATTCCAGCATACCGGTTTGAAGGCCCGGATCGATCAGACGTGCAATCGGTACCCCCGGCGGCAATTCCGGGTCGCGCAGAATATGTTCTATGCCCGCGGCAAGCGACAGGATGGCTTTCAGGTTGGGAAAACTTGCCAACAGGGCGCGTGGAGGTTGCCACGTCAGGACGATGTCTATGTCGTCTGGATTGCCGACGTTTTCGGGCCAGACCCGAAAGTCGAGATCGGGGATTTCTGTGCGAAGCGCTGTTTCCCATTCGGTGGGATCCTCGCCTTCACAAATGAACAGGAGGGCCATGCAAATCTGCTGTCTTGAAAGGTTTGATGCGCGCGCACTTTGGCGCTAAGCCTTTAACGAGTCACGCAGGAAACAGGGAGAACGATGTGAAAGTCGGAATCGCCGGCTTCGGCACCATAGGCAAGCCGGTTGCCGCCGCCTTGCAAAAAGGCATAGACGGACTGGAACTCGCGGCTGTCTGTTCGCGGGATAAGGATAAAGCACGCCGTAACATGGAAGGGTTGTGCGACCCGGTACCCGTGGTCAGCCCACAGGAACTCGCAGATATGTGCGACGTGATCGTCGAATGCGTGCCCAAGGCCGCGTTCCGTGATATCGCCGAGCCCGCACTAAAAGCGGGTCGTATCTTTATCACCGTCAGTGGGGCGGGACTGCTGATCCACCCGGATGTGGTGGACCTGGCGCGTGACAACAAGGCGCAGATCATTCTCGCGACAGGGGCATTGCTCGGACTGGACGCCGTTCGCGCTGCAGCGGAAGGCGAGATTGAGCAGGTACGGATGATTACCCGTAAGCCACCGTTCTCACTGACCGGTGCGCCCTACCTTGTGGAAAACAACATCTCGATTGAAAACCTCTCGGAACCGTTGAAGGTTTTCGAAGGGACAGCGCGCGAAGGTGCCGCCGGTTTCCCGGCAAATGTGAACGTTGCTGCAGCCCTCGGCCTTGCCGGCATCGGACCAGACCGGACAACGCTCGAGATCTGGGCCGACCCGGCACTCGAGCGCAATACACACCGTATCGAGGTTGAGGCGGACAGTGCGCGTTTCAGTCTCAGCATCGAAAATGTGCCATCCGTGGAAAACCCCGGTACGGGCAAGATCACAGCGTTGAGCGTCATTGCGGCGCTCCGCGCACTCACAGCTCCGCTCAAAGTCGGCAGCTGACGGACCTCAAAGGAGAAAATGCATGGAATATCAGGCCCTCAAATGGGAAATACTCGAAAATCCCAATAACCCCGGGGAACGCTCTATCGGTCTGTTGACGCTGAACAGGCCCGACTTTCTGAATGCCGTGGACGTCCGGATGCGCGTTGAACTCGACATCCTTTGTGACGAGATTGCACATAACAGCAACATCAAGGTGATGATCATCACCGGTGAGGGCAGGGGCTTTTCTGCCGGCGGCGATCTGAAAAGCGAAGCCGGTCCGCTTGGCGCGGGTGAAGAGGACTTCGATTTCGGCAATTTCGGTGCCTACAAGGAAATCGCAAGCTACTTCTTCAACGATCTGCGCCACCAGGTTCTGCAGCGCGCATTCAAGAAGTTCGAAGACCTGCCTTGCATCGTGATCGCAGCGATCAACGGCCCCGCCGTCGGTATCGGGCTTGAGATCTGCACGCTTTGCGATCTCCGTTTTGCATCAGACAAGGCCAAGCTTGGTGAAGTCGCCGTACCTGCAGGGTTCCTGCCGGAATCGGGTGGTGCGCGGAACCTGCCGAAACTGGTCGGCATCGGAAAGGCTCTGGACATGATCCTTACCGGTAAAATCATCATGGCCGATGAAGCTCTGGAAATCGGCCTGGTCGAAAAAGTCTTCCCCCACGATGATCTGCTGCCGGAAACCCTGAAATATGCAGCCCAGGTCGCATCGAACCCGTACCTGTCAGTCCGCTACGCGAAGGACCTGGTCAAGATGTACTGGAATCACAACCGGTCGGATGAAGGCTGGGCGAAGGAATTCGCCGCCATTCAGGAAATCACGCGTACCGGCGATTGTCGGGAAGGCATCCAGGCTTTCCTGGAAAAACGTCCGGCGACGTATGAAGGCCCCTATTACGGCAATTCGCCTTACGGAGACCCCAAGCGCAAATGACCGATGCCACTGTTTCATTGCCGCCGGGGTATCGCGAGATTCCCGATCGGATGAATATTGCCGCTGAACTTATTGACCGTATTGAGGAAAGAGGGTTCGGTGATCGTGCCGCATTCGTCTGGGACGACGGTGAACTCAGCTTCGCCGAATTTGCCCTGCGGGTGAACAAGCTCGCGCACGGCTTCGCATCGAACGGCATCGAAAAAGGTATGCCGGTTCTCGTCCGGATGAATAACTGTCACGAATTCGCCGAGGGGGTGCTGGCGCTCCTGAAGGTGGGGGCGTTACCGGTTCTACAGAATTCCTTATTGGGCCAGGAAGAGGTCGAGTACGTGCTCGACCATTCGGATGCCCGCGCGGCCGTTACGCTTGGCGGTCTCGCCGAACCGCTCGTGAATCTTTCGGCAAAACTTCCGGCAGGTATATTTGCGGCCCGTGGTGCGCCGGAGGGCACGACCGCGTTTGAACGCCTGATAGATACGGCACCGGACGGGCCGTTCGTTACCGCAGATACAGATGCGAACGAACCGGCATTCTTCGTCTACACGTCGGGTACGACAGGCCGGCCGAAGGGTATCGTTCACGCACATCGCTGGGTGATCGCCCTCGGGGATTCAAACCGCTACCGCCTGCCGCCGGAAGATGGTGACCGCGCCTACGCTACGGGCGAATGGAGTTTCATCAGCGCGCTCGGTCACAACGTGATGTTTCCGCTGCGAAACGGCGTTACCGGAGTGATCCTCGAAGACCGACCAAGCCCGGAAAACGTGTTGAAGGGCGTTGAGCGCCACAAGGTCACGCTGATTTACTCGGTCGCGACGGTATATCGCCGCATACTTGCGATGGAGAATATCGAAAAGACATACGATTTTTCCTCCGTTCGTGGCTGCAATGCGACGGGCGAGGCACTGGAAGCCGCCACATGGCAGGAATTCAAGGACCGGTTCGGATGCGACATCTGGGAGCATTACGGTGTCTCGGAAATGCAGATGGTTCTGGGGCAGGGACCGCGTCAACCGGTGGTGCCGGGCTCTATCGGGGTGCCGACCCCGGGGACGCATGTGGCTGTCCTTGATGACGATTATAATGAGGTCGCACCTGGCGAAATCGGTCATTTCCTGATCGCGTCGGATAATCCCGGTTTTTTCCTCGGTTATCACAAGGACCCGGACAA
>CAJQLI010000284.1 GCA_905479125.1 uncultured Alphaproteobacteria bacterium
TGGGCCGGCAGTGAAAAGCTGCTGATCGACACTCGGAAATATACCGGCCGGGATATGACCGCCTATGGCCAGACGGCAATTACCGAAGACCTGTATGTCGCTCGCGACAAGGCGGGCGGACACATCATCGACGAGGCTGAAGGCGTTCAGCCTCACGACATGACCACGGATACCCCCTATGTCACCTTTACAAAAGATGGCAAAGAACACCGCATAGACTGCGACTACATCGCAGGGTGCGACGGTTTTCACGGCGCCAGCCGCAAGGCCATCCCCGCTGATCTGACGCGCGTCTACGAGAAAGCCTACCCCTTCGGATGGCTGGCGATCATGTCGGAAACCGCCCCTTTGCCCGACATCATCTATGCCAATCACGAACGCGGTTTCGCGCTGGCATCCCAGCGCAATGAGCGCCTCAGCCGCTATTACATCCAGTGTGACCTGAACGACAAAATTGACGCGTGGTCAGATGACCGGTTCTGGGAAGAACTGAAAGCACGTTTTCCGAAAGACATTGCCGATGCCATCGAAACCGGGCCCTCGATCGAAAAATCCATCGCTCCGCTGCGCAGTTTCGTTGTCGAGCCGATCCGGCATGGTCGCATGTTCCTCGCAGGCGATGCCGCACATATCGTACCGCCGACCGGCGCGAAGGGCCTCAATCTCGCGTTTTCGGATGTTTACTACCTGTCACGCGGACTGATCGATCATTACAGCAAGAACGACGACGGCTATCTCGACAGCTATTCGGAAATGGCCCTTCGACGCATCTGGAATGCGGAACGGTTCTCCTGGCACCTGACCTGCCTACTGCACAAATTCCCGGACGACGATCCGTTCGATCAGCGTACCCGTGAAGACGAGCTTGCCTATCTTGCCAAATCGGAGCGCGCGATGGCGGCACTCGCCGAGCAATATGCAGGCCTGCCTTTCGAAAACTGACTTCACAGCTGACCGCTGCGTCATAAAAAAAGGGCCGGTAAATACCGGCCCTTTTAAATTCCGACGGACGCGTCAGCTTTAAGCGACGGCCTCGTACTTGTCGCGCTTCACACCAGTCAGATCCTGACCTTCAACGCGAATCAGCCGCGTCGTCGCAGTCCGGCTCGGCGAATGCAGATCGCCTTCATTGTAAAGATACGCAATACCTGGGGTCATGTCGTAATCCTTGACCTTCTTGACCTTGCCGGGTGTGTCGCCGCTCGGCTCGGCGACCTTTTCCCAATCGGTCATCGTCGTCACGCCGACCGCCTGCCCGTAGATCGCCCAGCTGGGACCATGATCATGCGGGTTCGATCCCTTGGCGCCTTCATAGACATGCGCAAGGATGCAGAACTTGTGTTTGTCGTCTTCGTAAATCACCTGGCGCGGCGTCATGTTGTCCGGCCCGAGATATTCAGCAACAAAGTCGCTGTCGGCGCAGACCTTGGCGATAAACTTCCGGACTTCTTCGCGCCCGGCCGGACCTGGGTCCTTGTCCATTGCGGCGCGGCAGTCAGCTCCGAGTTGTTCAAGCGTGTAGGACATATTCGTTTCCCTTCCTGTCTGTGTTCCCTGAACCAAAAATAGGCTCAATCGTATACGAAAAAAAGTCACCGGCTACCTTGATGCCGGTTAACCTCGCTCAATCAAAAACCGTCTCGGAATAATGGGCGGAATCCACAACAGCTTCGATGACAGTCGGCCCTGTGGCCTGCAACGCAGCCTCCAGTGCTATGCGCAATGCTTCGCCGTCACGGACGCCGACCGCGGGCACACCGAAATAGTGTTCCGGCGGTTCCCGGTACTCTTCCGCCTGCAATTCCGTGCCGTAAATCGACAACTGGCGGCGTTCCTGCTTCACACGGATCAATCCGAGCCAGCGATCGTCGAGCACAACCACGGGCAATGTCAGCCCTGCCCGCTTCGCCGTTGCCAGCTCGCCGCATGTCATCTGGAAACACCCGTCACCGATCAGGCACACGACCGGCAAGTCCGGCCGTGCGATTTTTGCAGCAATCGCCGCCGGCAGACCGAAGCCCATCGATGACCAGCCATTGGTGATGTGGCACTGTCGCGGTGCGTGGGCCGTCCACTGGCTCGCGATCTGATGGGTATGGGCGCCCACATCGTAGGTCAGAATGCCATCATCTGGCAGGACATCGCGCACCACATCGATCACATGATGCGGTGCGAAATTCGCTACTTCGGGACGCAACGCCGCCTGGAATGCCACCTGATGAGCCGCGACATCACTTTCCTGCCAGTCATTGGCGATACTGTCTGCATCGGTCAGTGTTGCGAACGACGTATCAAGGTCACCCGTCACTTCTGCCTTCAACTGGACCGATGGCGCGATATCAACTTTCTCGATATCGATCTGCAGCAATGGCGTATCGCCAATCCATGCCTCGTACTCGACCTCGATCGTGTCATAGCCGAGCCCGATGATCAGATCGGCACCGCGCAGGAATTCCCTCTGGATCTGGCGCTTCGCGCGCTCGATACACCCGACAGAGAGCGGGTGATCCTCGTCGATCAACCCTTTGGTCATCGTCGTGCTGGCGAACGGGATACCATGGCGCTCGACAAAACGGCGCAACAGATCAATATCGCGCATCCGCATCGCGTTGGTGCCGAGAATTGCGACAGGGCGTTTCGCGGCAGCCAGAATCTCGAGAGCCGTCTGAATTTCGGAATCATCAGCAGCTTTGACGGGAACCGGCGGCGTCAGATCCAGAAGAGTCTCCGTCGCCATCGCAACCGCGACATCTTCCGGCAAATCCAGATGGACCGGTCCCATTGGCTCGGTGAGCGACAGCCGCACGGCCTCGGCAACCGTTTCGGCAACAGTGCCCTCACGCAACACCAGACTTGCTTTGGTAATCGGTGCGAAAAGCTGCTGGTGATCGATATACATCTGGATTCGACGACCGAGCTGGTCAGTATTCAGATTGCAGGTAATGGCAATCATCGGGGACCGATCAAGCCAGGCATCGCCGACGCCGGTGGCGAGATTCGTCGCCCCCGGGCCAAGCGTGGCAATCCCGAGCCCGGGCGCTCCGGTCATACGTCCCATCACGTCAGCAGCAAATCCGGCTGATCCTTCATGCGCTGTGAGGACGAAAGGCAGGTCATGCTTGCGCATCGCGTCCATCAGCGGGAGCACATTGCCGCTTGGTATGCCGAAGCCGTGAGTTACACCGGCCCGTTTGAGTATCTGAACGATCAGTTCCGCGTTATTCATTTCCGTCCCCGATGAATGACCTTGGTCGTCAAGTCGTGGCATACTGCAATGCGATGCAAATTCATATCCCCTGGCACTGGACGTGCCGTACATTGGCCGGCCGGTGCCCCCGGTTATTCAATACCGTGTTCGGCGCGATCAATGACCGGACGCGTATCGTCCGTCCGGATACAGGCCTGGTCATCGAGGGCTTTCCCCGGTCCGCGAACAGTTTTTCGGTATTCGCGTTCCTGAATTCCGGCGCAGGCGATATGGCTCTGGCCCATCATGTGCATTCGCCGTCGCAGATCGTTCTGGCGGCAAAATACGGAATTCCCGCAATTTTGCTGGTTCGCACGCCCGAAGATGCCGTCATCGCCGGTGTTGCCAAGATCGCAACCCATACTGCGCCCGACCTTTTGCGCGCCTACGCCGTTTATTATGAAAGCCTTCTGCCGTTGCGGAAGCACTACGTCATCGCCCCGTTCGAGACGGTCACGTCAGATATAGGCCGCATCGTGTCTGCCGTAAACCGCCGGTTTGAGACCTCATTTGCACCAGTCACGCCTGACCGGCATACGCAGCTCAGCAAGGCGTTTCTGGCGCAGGAAAACTCGACGGTCTCGCGAAACCTCCCCCGAATACACCGGAGTCTCTTTCGCCCCGATTACTCTCCGGGCGCCTTGTTGATC
>CAJQLI010000285.1 GCA_905479125.1 uncultured Alphaproteobacteria bacterium
GCCTGACATTATCTGCGGCCCGCGCGCACGGATTTCGCCGGTTTGGCCCGGTGGCAGGATCGTTTCGCCGGTTTCGAGATCGACGATCTGAACATGGGTTCGCGTGAGCGATATCCCGACTGATCCGGGTTTTTTGGTCCCGATGGCGGGGTTATAGGTCAGAACGGGGCCAGCCTCGGTCTGGCCGTAGCCTTCGAGAATGAAACACCCGGTCGCGTCTTCCCAGCGTTTGAGGGTGTCTTCCGGCAGGGGGGCGGAGCCGGAATAGCACCATCGGAGCGCGCTTACATCGGTCGTCGCGAAGCCGTCGAAATTGAGCAGGCCGTTAAAAATCGTCGGGCCTGCGGGCAGGATGGATATGTGCTCCGATTCAAGGGTTTCACAGAGTTCTGCCGGGTGATAGCGCGGCATGATTACCAGTCGTCCCCGGCAGTAACAGGCGAGATGCAGGCACATAGATACGGCAAAGACGTGAAAAAGCGGCATGACGCAGACGATGCTTTCGCTGTCCGGTCCTGTGGGCAGGATCGCCTCCCGCTGGGAGATATTCACCGACATTTGGCGGTGCGTGATGTTCACGCCCTTCGGATAGCCGGTCGTGCCGCCGGTATATTGCAGCGTCGCCGGATCGTCCGGCGCAGGGAAGGGCTGCGCTAACGGGGTTTCCCCGGTTTTGATGAAATCTGTGCCGCCGGCTGCTATCCGCGTTCCGCTGTCCTGCAACGGCGAGATCAGGTCCGAGACGCCGAGATCGTGGATTGTTGCCACCGGGACCGCATCCGACAGGATGTATTGCACCTCGCGGGCGGTATAGAGCGGATTGATCGGCACGGCCTGCGCCCCTGCCGCATGAATGGCGAACATGGCGATCGCCATATCGATCGAGTTCCCCATAAGCAGCGCGACGCGTTCGCCGCGTGCGCCAAGATCGACCATCTGGTGGGCGAGGGTGGCGACGCTGTGGGCATAGTCCCGGTAGGTAAGCTGTATCGACCCGGATTTAAGCGCGATGGCGTCAGGGCGACGCTCCGCAGCGTCCTGAAGCATATGTACGACGCTATCGTGAACAGTTGGCAGGGCGTCTGCTTCCGTCATGTCCGTCAGACGTCTGACACCATGATGGCTGCGCGCCCGGTCACCAGCCCATGCTCGACGCGTTCGTGGAGCGCTTCGGCACCCGAGAAATCGGCGGTTTCCGTCACAAGCGGCCAGACATCGCCGCGACCGCAGAGCTCCAGCGAGTCGATCACTTCCTGGCGGGTGGCATACCGGCTGCCCATCAGGACGAGCTCTTTTTCCAGCATTGCGTGGGAATTGGCGCTGAAATTCTGTCCCGAACCGCCGAGCGTGACCATCCGTCCGCCGCGGCCGAGTGCCTGGACGGCGGTTTCCAGGGTCTCCGTGGAGGACACAAAGTCGATGGCAACGTCGATACCGCCCCCTGACAGGTCTTTCAGGGCTTCGACGGCATCGCCGTCCCGCGGGTTGATGCAGATATCGGCGCCGGCCTTGCGGCAGGCATCGAACTTGTCCGCGGCGATATCGACGGCTATGACACGGGCATGGGCCCATTTGGCCAGCATCAGCATATGGATGCCGAGCCCGCCCCCCGCACCGAACACGGCGACGGTCTCTCCCGCCTTGATGTTTGCATGGCGGACGACCTTCACCGGCGTTGCGATGGCGTCCGTAATGACGCCGATTTCGGCGGGGTGGGCCTTCCAGTCCAGCGTTTCAGGCAGTTTGAGGAAATTTCTCGCCGGCAGCTTCATCAGCTCGGCATACCCACCGTCGCAGGCACGGCCAATATATCCGCCGAAATTCTCACACATGGTTTCCCGGTCGATCCGGCACCATTTGCACGCGCCGCAGGTCAGATAAAAATACGCGGTGACCGGGTCGCCGACTTTGACATTGGTGACACCCGCGCCGACGGCTTCGATAATGCCGGTGATCTCGTGGCCGATGATGCGCGGATAGTCGACCTTGGCGCGGCCTGCTTTCACGTGTTGAATGGTCAGGCCTGCCCCGCAGGCAATGACCTTGGCGACCGCTTCACCCGGGCCGGGGGCGGGATCCGGTACGGTTTCCAGCGAAAACGGCTCTCCCGGGCCATTGAGTACGAGTGCTTTCATATCCTGATTTCCTTTTCTTGTTCTTTATCGATCAAGCCGCATCACGGATTTCGATGACCGCCGCAACCGAACTGTCGCCCGCCGCACAGCCGTTGAACAGGCCATAGCCGCCACCACGGATCACAAGTTCCTCGATCAGCTCGCATATTGCCCGAAGCCCGGTTGGCCCCTGTGGGTGGCCCCAGATCAGGGAACAGCCGTAATTGTTCATCCTGGTGATGTCGAAGCCGGTCTCGCGGCAGAAAACGATGTCGTTCACGGCAAACGGGTTGTGGGTTTTCACCGCGGTGACGTCGTCCAGCGAGATACCGGCATTGGCCAGCGCCCGTTGAGAGGCCGGAACCGGCGCATGGGGCATGAATGCCTTGTCCGTGCGCGCCTGACCGAACCCGGCGAGGCGGATTTCGATGCCGGGGTTGCTGGACATCTCGCGCGCCTTTTCGCGGGTGGTCACGATCATGGCCGTATTGCCGTCGGCGGGGTGGGTCTGGCTGCCGAAAGTCACCGTACCGCCCGGAACAACGGGTTTCAGCGTGTTCAGACCATCCCGCGTGGTCTCGAATACGCCTTCATCGCCGGTCATTGTCGCAACTGTCCTGCGGAATTTCTGATCAGGGACCTCGAAGGGCAGGCGCATGTAGCGTTTCTGAAACGCGTTATCATCCGCCGTGGCATCGCAATACTGCTCAAAGCGCTGGGCGACGACATCGTGCTGTTCTTCTGATGAAATCTCCCACTTCCGGGCCACGTTTTCAGCGGTTCCGACCATGGCGACATGCGCATACGGGTCGTGTCCGAAATTATCGAGCACCCAGTTTTCGCTGGTACCGGTGCCGCCGGGGGCCAGTGGGTTCGGATAATAGACGTTCGGGCCGTTCGATGTGCGGTCGGTGGTGATGACGAGGGCCGATTCCGCCGTATCGCCGTCTATCTCCTGGCTGGCATTCTGCAGACACCGCGCCGACGTTGCACAGGCCTGGGCGATGGTCGGGCCGGTGACACGGTCGGCGCCCATCATTCCGGTCATCCATGGCGCGCCGTAGAATGACTTATACTGCGGCACCGTGATGCCGAGGATCGCCATATCGAATCCCGCGGCATCGATTTCCCGTCTTTGAAGCTCGTCTTTCGCGACATGAGCCGCAAGCTCTACGCTGTTGAGATGGCTCAATGTTCCTTGCCATTTCGCAAATGGCGTCGACCAGTATCCACCATAGGGGATGTAGGCGTCTGTCATCGGTGGAGCCCTCTCTGTCTTGTTTGTCGGTTGCAGCTTCGCCGCCCGGCGCGGGCGGGTCAATACGGCCGGTTAAGCCCGGTTATCCGTTCAGGCATATCCGATCTGCACCTTAGTGGGAGGCAGGCGAGGGCTCCGGCCGTTGTAGCTGGCCGCGTCGGCCGGTTTTGATGAAAAATACCTAATTCATTTTGTAAATAAAGATATATAAAATATTGATATTAAATGATATATTATAAATTTAATGCGTGATGTTAAAGTACTCTCTGAGGTGTCTGCCAGGCTTTCGTCAGAGACGCTACCGGAACCTGATGGGGATTGGCGGGGAGAAGTTTGCGTGATCGCTGAAGGAAGGCTTCTGCTGGAAACAGCTTCATGCTTAAATATCGCCATCGAATTCGGGCGTGCCGGCTTGAAGGCACGCAGGAACGGATGAGCGGGCCCGCGCAGGTGGCCGCAGGGGAGAAGCAAGATGAAGAAGATGCGTTTGGAAACAACGTCGCCGTTTCAGGGGCTGGCGGAACTGGTGGCCGACGATGAAGGCCTGTTCGCCGAAGAGGGCATTGAGATTGAATGGATCAAACGTGCGAACACCCCGCGCAAGGCCGATCCGAAGATCACCACGCCGGACGGCCTGTCGGCCTTCGGCAGCCATGGCGAAGCCTTCGAGAAGGGCGGCGCTGATATGTACAATGCCTGCGAATGGGGCAATTACCGCCGCGTTCAGGATACCTCCGCAAAGGGCCGCCAGCTTGGCCGCCGGTCGATCATGGTGTGGGCCGGGATCGTGGTGCGCGAGGATTCCGAGGCTTATTCCCCGCAACAGCTTGCAAACAAACAGGTCGCGGTCCCGTATTATTTCGGCACGCATTATCTGACCTATCAGATGCTGGAGGGATTCCTGCCGCGCGATCTGATCAAAACCTGCCGCGCGCCGAACGGCTCCGCGGCGCGGTATGACGCCCTGATGAACGGCGATGTCGAGGCGACGACCCTGACCGAACCCTACCTGTCGCTGGCAGAAAAAAACGGCTGCCGGATTGTTATCGAAGGCATGTATCACGGCACTGAGGTCGCGTCCGAAGATATCGACGTTGACACCTATGCCGCGTTCAATCGGGCGGTGAAGAAGGCTGTGCGGCTGATCAATTCCGACAAAAAGCGGTTCATGCAGTACTTCATCGACCGGCATAAGGGCCAGCATCCGGGTATCGACACATTGACGGTCGATGATTTCCGGCTGTCACGCCTGCAGATGGTCGATCCCGCACCTATTCCGGAAGAGGAGCTTCAGCGCACCTATGACTGGATGCGGAGCTGGGACATGATCGACGAGCTGAGCCCGGACGTGCTGGTCGACGTGCACCGCCAGCAGGCGGCCCACGTTCAGGCAGCGGAGTAGCTCACTCCGGCGGCAGGATTTCCTGGGTACAGACCTGATCGATGAGATGATCGCGCCTGATATCCGCGAGATGCGCGCGCTTTTCATCCGCCGTCAGCGCCGTACCGATGCCCTGTGTCATGGCGAGAACGACCGAGTTGTCGCCCATGTCGAGCCAGTAGGAACGACGAACGAGCTTGCCCTCTTCATCGCGGGCAAACGGGCTGTCGGGGCTGCTGCCGAGATCGGGTGCGTGATAATTGGGCATGAATAAAGGTTCCTGTTCGGGCGAAATATGTATTCGCGGGGGATCATACAGGCGTTCCGCCATTAACCAAGGGGCAGGGCGGGAGATGGACGTCCATCGAAACGTCAAATTGCTGCACGATGGGGTATTCGGTAGCACCGGACGCGGCAGAACGTCCGGTTTTGGGGCAGAAGCGGACGTAAACTAGCATGATCAATCAGGTCCGCTAATAGCCAGGAACGGACATTCCGAAAGCTGGGATAGGGATCTGTTATCCGACCGAAGCAGCCCTTTGGGAACTCGGTCTC
>CAJQLI010000286.1 GCA_905479125.1 uncultured Alphaproteobacteria bacterium
CTCTTTCCAGCCCCATAGCCCGGATGACCTCTGCAATGACAAGGCTCGCGGAGGGCGAAAACGATACGCCCGTGCCGGCAAAGGGCCGAAGCGATGAAATCGGCGACATGGCCGAGGCACTCGAAAGCTTCAAGCAATCTGTCATCCAGGCAGAAACGATGGCCGAGGAGCGATCAAAGCTGGAACGCGAACAGGTCGCACAACGCGAAGAGGCTGCCCGGGAAAAAGCTGAAACGGATTCGAACCTCGCCAAAAAATCGGCCCAGGATGCCAGGATAGCCTCTGAACGGGCCGATATGCTGGCAGAGATAACCGCTGAATTCGAAGCCACTGTGAACGGGGTCCTGAAAAATTTCGCCGGCGCCGTTTCGCAGATGCAGGCCTCGGCCCAGACCATGTCGACAACAGCAGAGCAAACGTCCCAGCAATCAAGCGCTGCCGCTTCGGCTTCTGACCAGGCATCTTCCAATGTGCAAACCGTTGCTGCCGCGGCAGAGGAACTATCATCATCCATCGCAGAGATTACCCGCCAGGTCGACGAAAGCGCCCGGATTGCGCGCGAGGGCGTGGAGGATGCCGAACGAGCAAATGAACGCATCCAGGGTCTGGCCGTATCCGCGAGCAAGATCGGCGAGGTCGTTGATCTGATTAACGATATCGCCAGCCAGACCAACCTGCTGGCCTTGAACGCCACGATCGAAGCAGCGCGCGCCGGTGAAGCCGGCAAGGGATTCGCCGTCGTCGCGACAGAGGTTAAATCACTCGCAGACCAAACCGCGAAAGCCACGGACGAAATCGGCAGCCAGATATCGGAAATCCAGGGCGCGACAAATCACGCCGTGGAGGCCATCGGCTCCATCAGTGAGACGATTGCCAAGGTCGATGGGATATCAACCGCCATCGCTGCCGCAATGGAGGAACAGGGCGCGTCGACAAACGAAATAGCCAGTAGCGTTCAGAGCGCCTCTACCGGTACGCAGGAGGTGTCCAGCAATATTGCCGGCGTCACGCAGGCGGCGACCGAAACGGGTGGCGCTGCAACCGGCGTGCTGGAGGCAACGAAAGAGCTCAATACTCAGGCAGACGTCCTGCGCGGTGCGGTCAACGAATTCCTCACGAAGGTGAAAGCCGCCTGACCGCCCTCCTCCGGACAACGATACTCCGCCCCTTCCACCGCCAGCCGGAATAACGGCACCGCTTGATGCACTGGGCCTGATCCGTTGCGCTTGCGCGACGGCGGCAGAAATTCCACACTCCGCATATCACATATTGCGGAGACGACGATGACCAAGAAAATCGAACATATCCACTGGCCGGATGCGCCGGACATGTGGATGCCTTATGCGCCCGCCATCAAGGTAACCGGTGGCTCTCACGTGCATCTTGCCGGCGTGACCGCGGCGCCGGTCTATCATCACCATCCACATCGGCCCGAAGAATTCGATTCCATGCCGACTGACATGGAAGGCCAGACACGGGCCGCGCTGGAGAACCTTAAAAAAGGGCTCGACGCCATCGGTGCTACGTTCGATGACATCGTCAACGCGTCGCGCTACGTGACCGACCTGTCCGATCAGGATTCCATGAATGCGGTCTGGGCCGAATATTTCGGTGACGCCAAACCGGCGACAACAACCGTCCAGATCGTCCAGCTCGCGACGGACCCGCGCTGCATGATCGAAATCAACGCCATCGCCGTTATCTGACAACCGCTTGGGCGTCTTTGGCCTGCTGACTTACTAGGAATCGACATGTATCTCCCGCCCCGCGGCAAACCCGACTTCCCAGCCGCACCCGAACCGACAGAAGGCCAGAACTTTACCGTCGACAAAGATCTTAGAAGTTGGCTCGAGACCAATTCGGATGTCGTTACGGTGATAAAAAAACCGGTCGCGGTCGAACATATCGGCGCGCTATCAGCGCAAAGCGAAGGGCCGATCGTGTTCGAGAACATCATCGGTAAACCCGGCTACCGCGTGGTCGACATGCTGGTCAAACACCGTAATCTGCAGGCCCGCGCCCTCGGCGTCGCCGAAGAAGACTTCCTGAAAACCCTCGCCCATCGCCTGCGCCAGCCGCCCCGCGGCGTGATCAACGTGCGTACGGGTCCGGTCCGCGAGGTCATCCTCACCGGAGACGATGTCGACGTCACCAAGCTGCCGATCTGCTACCAGTCGGATGCCGACCCGAACCCGATGATGACCTGCATGAATTTCGTCAAGGACCCGGAGAACGGCCGCTATAACGTCATGAACGCGCTGACGACGATGACAGGCCCGAATGAAGGCTTCAGCCTGTTCATATCGCGCGACACTGCCGTCATCTTCCAGAAATATATTTCAATGGGCGTCACAGAAATTCCCATCGCCTATGTCGCGGGGCTACCGCCCGCGTTTGAAATCATGGGCAATTTCGCCGGAATTCACATGGATTCGTGGGGCGAGACCGACATGTTCGGCACCATTCTCGACCAGGATGTTGAGTTCGTACCGTGTGAAACCATCGACATGATGGTCCCGGCAGAAGCCGAGATCGTGATCGAAGGACTGCTGCAGGTCGGCGATATGGAAATGATGGATTGCGGCCCCAACCCGCAGATGTATCACATCCCTGCCAGGGTCCCGCAGCCCACCGTGAAGTTCACCGCCATCATGATGCGCAAGGACCGGCCGATCTACCGTGCCGTGCAGACGGTGCCGGAAACCGACCACCAGGTGCTGCCGCGACTATGTCATGAAGCGCTGCTCTATACGCGGCTGTCCGAAATGGGCATCGACGTGAAGGACGTCCGCTTCCCGACCTGGGGCGGTGCGATGTCGTGCGTCCTCCAGGTCAATGGTGCGCCACGTGAGGGCGTGATCGGCGATGCCCTGCTGATGATGATGAGCACGCCGCTGAACAACGGTAAACTTGCCGTCGCAATCTCCGACGATACCGATATCGACGACCCTGGCGCGGTCTATCATGCGATTGCCACGCGCTGCAATCCGGCGGAAGATATGGTCGTGGTCAACAAGACACGCGGCCATCCGGGCGATCCGTCCGGCACGCCGATCCCCGGCGACGCGTTCAACCGGGTAAACGGCAAGCTCGGTATCGACGCGACCATAAAAAGCCGCCTCAACCCGGCGGATTTCGAACGCACATGGCCAAAAGACTGGTTCGAACAGGATCTGAAGGATTATCTCGATGACGATTGAAAGCCGCACGACCAAAGTTGAAGGATACGACGTTCATTACTGGGAAGGCGGCAGCGGCTTTCCTGTTTTAATGATGCATGGTGTCGGTCCCGGCACATCGATCATGGGCAATTTTGAACCCGCGATGGCGCCGCTGGCCGATCGCTATCACCTGTTCGCGACCGACCTGATCGGCTTCGGCGACAGTGCGCGCAAGACGGATGCGCCGCTGTTCGATGTCGAACTCTGGGTCCGCCAGGGTCTTGCGCTGCTCGACACGCTTCCCGACGGCCCCTGCGGTGTTGCCGGACATTCGCTCGGAGGCGCGCTGGCGCTGAAAATCGCGGCTGCCAGCGATAAGGTCACCCATGTACTGACCAGCAGCACCGTTGGTGCTCCCTACCCGCTGACCGAGGCGCTCGATATGTTCTGGTCCCTGCCCGCCGACCGGGCGGAACTGCGTGCCGCGATGGAGAACATGATGTTCGATCCGTCTGCCGTCACCGACGGCATGATCGAGGGCCGCTGGGATCTTCTGGCGCAGGACGGTTACGCCGAGTATTTCGGCAACATGTTCGCGCCGCCGCGCCAGCGCTATCTGGATTCCGGTGTCGTCACCGACGCAGAACTCGCGGCGCTGTCGGATAAAAAAATCTCGATGGTCCACGGCACGCACGATCACCCCTGCCCGGCGGAACTCACGACTGTTAAACTCGGCGAACGCCTTCCCCATGCCACCGTGGAACTGATCGAAAATTGCGGCCATAACCTGCCGCGTGAATTTACCGACCGCTATGTGAAGGCGGCGACGGCCCTGTTCGGGTAAAATCGACAAACAGACCAATAGTATTCAACGGAGATGCAGAACATGACCGCCCTTCCCCCCGATATCCACGGCACCATTGTCGAGGACACAACCATTGCCGCCCGGGCCGGCTGGAGCCGTGTTATCAAGAAGGGCGAGATGATGCGCATCATCGACCTGCACGGAAAACAGGCGGTCGATTTCCTGTGCTGGAACGCCCACGACCATGAGGATCGCTACGCCGCGGCCGACACGATGAAAATCAACGAGACCGGCATCTTTCTGACCACCGGTACAACCTTTTATTCCGTCGGGCTGACACCGCTGATGACCATCACCGCCGACACCTGCGGATCGCACGACACCATCGGCGGGTGCTGCTCGGCCGAGCTGAACAAGTTCCGCTACGACGTCGACAACCAGACCGGCTGCCGCGAGAACTTTCTTGCCGAGATGGCCAAGGTCGGCATGGGCAAGCGCGACATGGCGGCGAACATCAATTTCTTCATGTATGTACCCGTCAGCGCCGACGGCCAGATGGACATGGGCCCGAGCATCTCCAAGCCCGGTGATTATGTCGACCTGCGCGCCGACAGTGACGTGCTGGCAGTGATTTCAAACTGCCCGCAGATCAACAACCCGGTCAACGATTACAATCCGACGCCGGTACAGGTAACCGCCTGGCAACCCTAACGGCAGGAGAACCGAAATGCCCAATAGTCTTACCGAGGCACAGGTCGAGCAGTTCTGGAATGATGGATACGTCACCCCGTTCGACTGCCTGACAACCGACGAAGCCGCCGAGTGCCGGCGCAAGCTCGAAGAATTCGAAGCCTCCGTCGACGGGCCGATCGACGAGTATATCCGTATCAAATGCCACCTCGCCTTCAAGTGGCTCGAAGACATCGCCCATCATCCGAAAATTCTCGACGCGGTCGAAGACCTGATCGGCCCGGATATCCTGCTCTACCTGTCGACCTTCTGGTTCAAAGACGCGAAGGACGGCAAGTTCGTCTCGTGGCACCAGGATTCCGCCTATTACGGGCTCGACCCGCATGACGTAATTACGCTGTGGCTCGCCTTTACCGATGCGACGCCCGAAAACGGCTGCATGAAAGTGCTGCCCGGCAGCCACAAATGGCCCGACCAGCAGCATGTCGAGACCTATGACGAGAACAACCTGCTGTCGCGCGGCCAGACCATCGCGGGTCTGAACGAGGACGACGCCGTGCTGATGCCGCTGAAGGCCGGACAGTTTTCGATGCACCACGAAAGACAACTTCACGCGTCGGGGCCCAACGTCACCGACGACCGGCGCATGGGCATGTCGTTCACCTTCATGCCGACCCGCGTGAAATGCGTCCTCGACCGTCGCTCGGCGACGCTGGTGCGCGGCACGGATGAATTCAAAAACTGGGATTACGACCCCAAACCGCGCCACGATCTGGACCCGGTATGCATGGAGACGATCCAGCACTGGATCCGTGCCTATGCCGATCCGGACGTGCCGCAGGAGGCGGTAAGGGGTTAATTCTGCGCCTCCCCCTTCCGCACGTCCTTAAGGCTTACGCACCTCGTCGCGCGCGATAAACAGCGTGCTCCCGACGATGATGGCACCGCCGATCAGCGTCCAGGTGTCGATCGTCTCGCCGAACAACAGGTACCCGATCAGTCCTGCATAGATCAGCCGGACATACTCGAAAGGCCCGATAGCATTCGCTTCGCCAACCGAAAACGCCCGGACGAAACAGATCATGCCCGTCATCGTGCCGACACCGATCAGGCCGATCAGCCCCCACTCCGCGCCCACCGGGGTCTGCCAGACCCAGATGGCCGGCGGCGCCAGCAGGGCGACACCACCCACGTGGTAATAGAACAGAATGCGGTTCGGCGGTTCTGTCGGGGCCATCAGGCGGATCATGATATTGGCAAAGGCCATTGAGAACGCCGCCCCGATGGCGATCAGCACGTAAGGATCGACCACGCCTGCGCCCGGACGCATCATGACGACTACCCCGGCAAACCCGGCGACCGTCGCCAGCCAACGCCGCAGCGAGACAAGTTCCGCCAGAATGAAAACCGCGGCCACCGTCGTAAATAGCGGTTTGGAGAACCAGAACGCCGTCGCATCGGCGAGCTTCAGGTTGACCACCGCGATAAAGATGCCGGTCTGGCCGATCGACGCGAGAAAAAGCCGCGTCAGGTGCAGGCCCCATCTTTTGGTTTTCAGTCCTGCCGGGCCCATTCGCCAGAAGATCGGCGCCAGCAGCGTGATGCCGATGGCGTAGCGGAAGAAACTCAGCTCGAACGGGTGGATGGTCTGCCCGAGGGTCTTGATCAGGATATCGGTCAGCGCCAGCGCCACCGTCCCCATGGATATCCAGATGATACCGCGCAGGTTGCCCGGCAGGAGCAGCCAGGCGCCAGTGACACGGGATATCGGGTTGGGCGTACTCACGGGGGTTACAGTGCTTTCCGGGGCGGGATGAACTCGCCAGGGTCCTGACAGCGAGCCACCGGAACCAAATGGCTCCAGGTTGTCGGCAGTCTAATCTGTCAGGAAAATTCTGGCGACCCCAACGGGAGTCGAACCCGTGTCTCCACTGTGAAAGAGTGGTGTCCTAGGCCTCTAGACGATGGGGTCGCTGGACATGGTGGATAAACAATACCGGGGCGGGAATCAATGACGAAATGCGTGGAAACGGCGATTTCGGCAGAAAAACCGCCAATCTTCCGTCAAACCTTCATCTGGCCCCTCAAGGCCCCCGGTTTGAGGTGATTTCTCCGGCCGCCTGACGTTCGGCAAGCTTTGCTGTGCGCTTCTCCTGGCGGATAACACGCCAGCGGCGCACGATCCGTAGTGTCCAGTAATAGGCGACAAAATAGCCGATAAAGGCGAGCGGCAACGAGCCCACCAGCATTGCCAGCCCCCAACCTTCGACGATAACCGCAAAATAGGTTTCCCACGCTGCAATGCTGGTCGGATCGCCACCGGTCTCGCCCATGGCGGTGACCCAGAACTTCTGAAAGCTCTCATAACCCGACAGGTCATCCCAGCGGCCCAGTAGTATCTGGCCGGTCAGGAAAAAGATGTAATAGGCGATCGGCAGCGTGAAGAGGTTCGTCACCCAGGTCCATGCCATGGCAACAACGACGCTGAAATCGCGCTTGAAGAACGTCCGCGCGACATACCAGTGCACGGCGCTCAGCGCCATCTGGATACCGAATGTCGGGGTCAATGCCCAGAAAAGGCCGACGGCCACGGCGCGCGCCGTGTTCTCCGGCGGCTGGCGCGAGCGCACCATGGGAATAACCAGCCGCAGCCGCATCAGTCGCCCGATGCGCCGCACAAAAGATATACGCCGCCGGGGGCTGCCCCGCCGTCCAATCTTGCCAGTTTTCTCCGTCACCGTCGCCACGTTCTGCCTTTTGTATCCGGTGGTTAAGCCCGTTGCCGTAACCTACACCACGGAGCCTGCAGTTCAAGAACGCGCCACCTATTCCGGTGTCAAAATCGTACAGAAAAAAGCAGCACACCAAGGCCGGTGACGGCCACGATGACGATCTGCAACAGGTCGATCACTGTGAAATCCATCGGTATCGATCCTCCCGACGCTCAGAGTGACTCCGGTTTAGGGCAAGAATGTGGCGGCGGGATTAAAATCACGTTGCCTGTGCAACGTCCTCAATAATGAACTGCGCTTTCCGATTCCCCTGCCAGGTATCGATATTGAGGTGACCAGCCACATGCAGCACCCCTCCGCGCGCGTTCAACAATGCTTCTCCGGCGGGCGTACCTGCAGCACGAAAGAAGATCGCCTTCAGCCGGGTGCCGCCTTCCGGCGGGGCCAGGAAACAGCTGACATGATCGGTACCGACGATCCGCGCATTGATGGGAGTGACGGAGGGAAGCACGAATCGCGGACGCGGATTACCGGCGCCGAACGGCCCTGCCCCTTCCAGCAGCTCAATCAGTTCCACCGTCGCCCCTTCAGGGCTCAGGGCGCCGTCGATCCCGATATCAGGCGCAAGCCGCTCTCCGGCAAGCTGGCGGGAGATGTGATCCGACAGGAAGGTCCGGAAATCAGCAATCTTGTCTTCCGGCACGGTAAATCCCGCGGCCATGGCATGCCCGCCGCCATTGACGAGCAGCCCCGCCTGATGGGCCGCAATCACCGCCGGGCCAAGCTCAACACCCGGCACCGACCGGCCGGAACCCTTGCCCAGGCTGTTCTCGATCGCGACTACACAGGCAGGCCGGTTATAGGTCTCTTTTATCCGCCCCGCGACGATGCCGATCACCCCAGGATGCCAGCCTTCGGACGCGACGAGTATCAGGGGTGACTCGTCAGATGCCTGCTGTTCGGCCTGTGCCATGGCGGCATCGAGCACCCCGGATTCTATCTCGCGGCGATCGGTATTGTACTGATCAAGCCGCATCGCGATGCCTGTTGCGGCGTCAGGGTCGGTCGTCGTCAGAAGCTGCACACCCAGCCCCGCCTCGCCCACGCGCCCGCCCGCATTGACCCTCGGCCCCAACATGAAACCGAGATGCCAGGCTTCCGGCTTTTCTTCCAGCTTGGAAATATCGGCCAACGCCGTGATTCCCGGGTTACCCCTCCGCGACATCACGGCAAGTCCCTGGCGCACCAGCGCCCGGTTGACCCCCGTCAGGGGCACCACGTCCGCGACAGTCGCCAGCGCGACGAGGTCCAGCCAGGCCATCAGGTTCGGTTCGTTATGGCCTTCGCCGTACCAGAATGCCTCGCGCAGGGCGCGGTTGACGGCAATGATGACCAGAAACGTCACCCCGGCTGCACACAGCTGACCGACCGGGCTTGTCTCATCCAGGCGGTTCGGATTGACCACCGCAATTGCCTGCGGCAGTTCCGGCTCGCCGACATGGTGATCGACCACCACGACATCGAGCCCGGCATCCGCCGCCGCCGCGAGCGGCGCAAACGCCGTCGTGCCGCAATCGACGGTGATGACGAGCGATACACCGGCTTCTTTCAACTTCATAAGCGCGGGCGCATTTGGGCCATACCCCTCGGCGATACGGTCCGGCACGTAGACTGTCACGTCACGCCCGATGGCGGCAAAGAATTTTGCCAGCAACGAGCCCGAACACGCCCCGTCCACATCGTAATCGGCAAACACGCCGATTTTCTCGCCTGCATTTATCGCGGCAACGATGCGCTCAACGGCGCGGTCCATATCCAGCAGGTGCGACGGGTCGGGTAACAGGTCGCGGAGCTTCGGATCCATAAAGGCTTCTGCCGCGCTGACATCTACGCCGCGCGCGGCAAGGATACGCCCAAGCGCGTCCGGCAGCTCAAGCTGCTGAGAAATCGCCAGCGCACCGCGCTCATCAGTGAGCCGCGGTCGCCAGCGCTTGCCGCTATGGGAACGCTCGACGTTCAGGAAAGCGCCGGCTGTCGCGGCTGGTCCTAGATCCATCGGCGGGTGTGACTAGCCGTCGACCGGGTCGAAACCGGTCTTGCGATTGAAGTTATGCTCCGCCTCGATATAGCGGACGGTGCCGGACTTGGAACGCATGACCAGCGAATGGGTCTTCGCTCCGCCGGAGAACCGCCGCACACCGTTGAGCATGGTGCCGTTGGTAACACCGGTCGCCGCGAACATTACGTCGCCGCTGGCAAGATCGAGCAGCTCGTACTTGCGGTCGAAATCGGTAATCCCGCAGCGCTCGGCCCGGCCCCGTTCGTCGTCATTGCGGAACATCAGTCGGCCCTGCATCTGGCCCCCGATGCACCGCAGTGCCGCTGCGGCCAATACACCTTCAGGAGCGCCGCCGCTGCCGATATAGATATCGACGCCGCTCGCCTCTTCCGAGGTCGCCATCACGCCTGACACATCGCCATCGGTGATCAGCATGATCCGCGCACCGGCGTCACGTACCTTCTTGATCAGGTCCTCATGGCGCGGACGATCGAGGATACAGGCCACGATATCCTTCACGTCGAGCCCCTTGGCTTTCGCCACGTTTTCGAGGTTCTTCGCAGGCTCGTTATCGATATCGACAATGCCTTCGGGCAGTCCGCCGCCGACCGCAATTTTGTCCATGTAGACGTCGGGCGAATTCAGGAACCCGTCATGCTCTGCCATGGCGATCACGGCGAGAGAATTGGTCAGCCCTTTCGCTGTAATCGTCGTGCCTTCAAGCGGGTCCAGCGCGATATCGATCTTGGGGCCTTTGCCCGTGCCGACTTCTTCACCGATAAACAGCATCGGTGCTTCATCGCGCTCGCCTTCGCCGATCACCACGGTGCCCGCGATATCGAGGCTGTTCAGCGCATTACGCATCGCATCGACCGCGACCTGGTCGGCCATCCGTTCGTCCCCGCGCCCCATCTGACGTGATGCCGCAAGCGCCGCCGCTTCGGTAACCCGAACTACTTCAAGCGCGAGGTTGCGATCCATCTTGCCCGTTTCAGCCATTTAACACTTCTCCTATTTATGCTTTATGCGCGGCGCCTTGCGGCACTTTGATTACAGATGTTCTATTCTAATCATACAGGGCGGTTCTACCACCGTATCGAGTTCGGCGATTCGCGAGAGTGCACGCTGCATCGCGGCCTCCTGCGTTTCGTGTAGCGTCAGTACCACAGGCACCGATCCTTCGGCAGATCGTCCGCGCTGCAATAGCGCCTCGACCGAAACCTGCTCGTCGCGCAGTGCCGCCGAGACATCGGCGATCACGCCGGGCCGGTCCAGCACCATCAGGCGCACATAGTAGGGTCCAACCCGGTTTTCAATCGATACCGTCTTTGTTTTTGTCAGCTGCGATGCGGGCACTGAGAATACCGGCAGGATTGTGCCCCGCGCGATATCGGCGATGTCAGAGATAACAGCCGACGCCGTCGGCCCGGCACCGGCCCCCCTGCCCTGCAAAACGCTCGTCCCCACTGCATCGCCTTCGGCGACGACCGCGTTGAATACGCCTTCGACATGGGCGAGCGGTGCATCCATCGGCACCATGCAGGGATAAACGCGCTGTTCGATCCCGTCCGGGGTCTGGTTCGCAATACCAAGCAGCTTGATCCGGAAACCCAGTTCGTCCGCAAAAGCGATATCATCTGCGCTGACATGGCGAATTCCTTCGACATGCACGCTCTCGAAATCAACTTCACACCCGAAAGCGACACTCGCCAGCAGGGCAAGTTTATGCGCGGCATCGATACCATCGACGTCGAATGTCGGATCAGCCTCTGCGTATCCGAGTTCCTGCGCTTCGGCGAGCACGTCTTCGAAAGCCCGGCCGGTTTCACGCATCGTCGTCAGAATGTAATTGCAGGTGCCGTTCAGAATTCCATGGATGCTCGATATCCGGTTCCCGGCAAATCCTTCTCGCAGGGCTTTGATCACCGGAATACCACCGGCGACAGAGGCCTCGTAGCCGAGCCCCACGCCTGCGGTCTCTGCCGACTGGGCAAGCGCCTTGCCGTGAATGGCAAGCAAAGCCTTGTTGGCGGTAACGACATGACGCCCGGCGGCAATGGCGTTCTCGCAGACCGCTTTAGCAATACCGTCCTCGCCGCCAATTAATTCGAGTACGACGTCCGCATCGGCTTCGCTCGCCATGACAGCCGCATCATCAAACCATTCCATACCGGACAGATCCACGCCGCGATCACGGTTGCGGTCACGAGCAGAGACGGCCACCACATCAATAGGCCGTCCGCAGCGGGCAGCGATCAGATCGCGCCTGGATGTCAGGATTTCAGCGACTGCCGCTCCGACTGTGCCCAGACCGGCAACGGCAACACGCAGCGGCGCGGTCACGATGCGATCGCGTGCCGACTTGCACGCTCCAGTATATTGTCGGCGTCTGCAAAGAAGCGTTTGATATTGCGGGCAGCCTGACGGGTGCGATGGCGGTTTTCGACCAGCCCAATCCGCACGAAGCCATCACCGTATTCACCGAAGCCCAGTCCCGGCGCGACGGCAATCTGCGCCTCCGCCAGCAGCAGCTTCGAAAACTCGAGAGATCCAAGATGGGCGAACGGCTCGGGGATCGGGGCCCAGGCAAACATGGTCGCCGCCGGCGGTGGAACGTCCCACCCCGCCTGACCGAATGATTCCACCAGCACGTCACGGCGGCGTTTATACACTTCGCGGAACTCGGACACGCAATCCTGTGGCCCGTTCAGCGCGGCTGTT
>CAJQLI010000287.1 GCA_905479125.1 uncultured Alphaproteobacteria bacterium
AATACAAGGCACATAGCAATGGCTATTGTCGTTGAAATAACCGTCGCAAAGAGCGTCGTCGGCAGTATACCGGCCGGATCGGTGGACCCGGCGGCCGCCCGCAGGGCGATCACGCCGGTCGGTAACAGCGTTACGCTGGATGTGTTGATCGCGAGGAATAGCGCCATCGAGTTTGTCGCTGTTCCCTTGCAGGGATTCAGTTTGTCCAATTCCTGCATAGCGCGGATGCCGAACGGGGTTGCCGCGTTGCCCAATCCGAGGGCATTCGCCGACATGTTCATGATCATCGCGCCCATGGCAGGGTGATTTGCCGGCACATCAGGAAACAGGCGTACCATCAACGGGCGGATCGTTTTGGCGATCACCCTAAGCATGCCGCCTTCTTCGGCCACCTTCATCAGGCCGAGGAAGAATGCCATGACTCCGATCAGGCCGATGGCGAGAGTCACCGAACTTGCTGCTGTATCGACCATTCCAGTCGCCAGCGCCTGCATCGGCGAGAGGGCATCAACAGCCCCTGATGGCACACTCGGAGGTGCCCAGGTTATCTGGCGATATCCTGCCACCACAAAGGCGATCAGGATGATGGCGAAGAATATGCCGTTCATGCGATCAGGCTCATTGTGTGAAACCTTCACGTGCGGTGGCACTTCGGCCTGCGACCACGACCGAGACGCCGGCAAGGATGATCAATGCGCCGGCGAGATAGAATAACTGGAGCGGGCGATCAGAGCCGATCATGTACCCGTAGACGATCGGGATTCCCGCAGCGCCGATATCCAGCCCGGAAAAGACAAATCCAAATACTTTCCCGCTCGATTCCGGCGGCGCGAGACTACTGACCACCATATCCCGTGACGAAAAACCAAAGCCGAACAAAAACCCGGTCACGATGAATAACGGATATATGAGACTGGAGTCGGGGGAAAGGATACCCATTAGGATCATGCCGACACCGGACAGGAAAAAGCTGATGAAAGCGAGTTTGAGATGGTCACGCGCCCGGTCCGCGACAATTCCGCCGGCAATCACGCCGCCAATAATGCCGATCACGAAGACCGAAATGAAACTATTTCCCACCAGAACCGGCACATCGTGGGCCAGGTAATAAACCTTGTCGGCGAACCACTGGGGCCCCAGTTGTCCGGCGGCAAGCAACGCAAAGAACATCAGGCAGAGAAGGGCAGGCGCGCTGAACAAAAGCTTCAGATCAGCTTTGAATCCCGGCCGTCTGGCCGGGTCGCGTCGGCTATGTGAGGAATCCCGAAAATCGCCACTGAGAACGATTGCTATGATGACCGTGATCAATCCGGCAGCGCCGGCCGCGATAACGGCGGTCTTCCAGCCCCAGAAAGCGCCCATGCCCGACATGAGCACCGGGGCTGCAGCATAGCCGACAAAGCCGCCGAGATTATGCACGCTAAAGGCGCGCCCGAGCCTCGCTTTGGTGACGGAGGCATTCAGGATCGAATAATCTGCTGGATGAAAAACGCTGTTGGCCGCCCCGGCGACGATCGATAGGGCAAACAGCGCTGGATATCCCGGGATCAACCCATAGAGCACCGTCGTAGCGGAGAGCAGAGCAATGCCGGCCATCAATATTAGCCTGGCACCAAACTTATCGACAAAAAACCCGACAGGTACCTGCAGGAGAAACGATGTCGCATAAAAAATGGTGATCAGCAGCGCCAGGCTCTCGTAGCTGTATCCTTCTGTCTGATGGATCATGACAAAGAGTGGCGGCAGGGCGAGTTGATAGAAATGACTGAAGAAGTGGCATAGCCCGACCACACCCATAACCCGCACATCGCGGCGCCGTTCACCAAGAGCCGCTGCCTGCATTGTTTACTCCGCCGCCGCCAGGGCCTGCTTTTTTGTTGCCATGCTGGTCATCAGCATGACGATTACCGATAGAATCCAGAGAATCGCGACGCAGAGAAATGCTGTCCGGGGAATACCGGTATCGACAAACCAACCGAAGAGGACGGGGATTAGTGCAGCACCGAAATCCATGCCTGAATAAACGAATCCGAACACGCGCCCGCTTGCACCTTTGGGCGTTGCGGCGCGGATCAGCAGCTCACGCGATGGGAAGACGACCCCGTACAGAAAGCCGATGACAGCAAAGATGCCGTAGAGCTGCCAGGTCGTGAGATCAAATTGCCAGATGCACGCAACAAGCGCGGCCCCGGTCGTGTAGCCGGCGGTGACGATCAGGTCGGGCTTTCGGAAGAAATCGCCGACATATCCACCGCAGAGAACGCCCACCATTACAGCACCGATCATCACCGAGACGAAAGCACCGGCTGCCTGAAGGTCAAAACTGTAGATTTCGTGCATCAACGTCGGCACGAAGGTCATCAGTCCCATCTGTCCCATTGCCGTAAAGAAGAAGAACACCCAGCACATCAGCACTGGGGCGCTGGTAAGTGTTTTGATGCTTGCCTTAAGGGGTTCCTGCGCCGCGCCGGATTCTGCGCGCTCATGCGTGCTGTCCCGAAAATCCCGGCTGCCGCCCCAGAGGATTGCAAACAGAATTAGACCGATTGCACCGGCGACAATAATGGCCGCTTGCCAGCCAATAAGATTGCCCAGGAAAATCATACTCACCGGGGCCAGCACATATCCCGCATATCCACCGAACATGTGGAGGCTGAAAGCTCTGGCCATACGGCCTTCGCTGATCGTTGCGTTCATAATGCTGTAATCGCAGGGGTGAAACACACTGTTCCCGATACCTGCCAAAACCGACAGGACGAGCATTACAGGCAGCAGGGGAAACACGCCCATCAACGTCGTCGCGCCCGCGAGAAGCCCTAGTCCTGCCAGCAAGACTACCCGGGCTCCGAACCGGTCGACCAGAAAACCGGAAAAAGGCTGACATATTGCAGACGCGATATAGAACGCCATCGTTAGTGAGGCGAGTTGGACGAACGAATACCCCTCCGCTGCATTGATCAGCAGGAACAGAGGCGGCAGGGCAAGCTGATAAAAATGGCTCGCCCCGTGAGATATTCCGATAAGCGATATAACGCGCCGGTCGCGCCGAAGAACGTCGGTATCAGAGAGTGTTGCTGCCTGGGACATACTTTTCGGATCAGACCGCGGCGGTCAGACCAGCTGCCTCAATACCGGCCACGCCGGCGGTTTCGTCATTATCCGAAGAATCGCCACTGACGCCGACAGCGCCGACGATTTCGTCACCATTCTTGATAATTACGCCTCCGGGGACCGGCACCAACCGTCCGTCGGATGCCGCGGCCAACGCCACACCGAAATGCGGTCGGTCGAGTACGATGTCGCCGATCTTGCGTGATGAAATTCCCATACCTACGGCACCATATGCTTTGCCGGTGGCAATTTGCGGCCGCAATGCAGCTCCGGGGCCGTCTTCACGGCCAAAAGCCTTCAGGCTGCCGCCATCATCCACGACTGCCACGGTGAGGGGATTGAGACCCATTTCGTGGCCTTTTTCGAGCGTTTTGGTCACGATGATCTGGGCCTGTTCGAGTGTCAGCTTCGCCATTTTAATCCCCTGTAATTCAAATCCGGTTGGACGATGTTGTTAAAGCCAAAACTACGCGTTCCCCTTCACCTAAGAAAGCGGCAAATTAGATCCTTGATGGACCAAATACGGGAAGCAGCCATGATGGAATTGAAGGTCGGATTTATCGGGCTTGGGACGATGGGCGGCGCGATGTGCGGTCATCTGATCGATGGCGGGGTGCCTACCTCAGTCTGGGCCCGCAAGCAGGAAAAAGCGCAGGTGTTATTAGCGTCTGGCGCGGAATGGGCAGCCAGCCCCAAAGCGCTCGCAGAAATATGCGATGTCGTGTTGTTGTGCGTGTCCGACGATGATGCGGTAAATGAGGTTGTTTTTGGCGAAGATGGGATCGCTGCCGCTGAGCCGTGTGCCAGAATTCTGGTCGATCATTCTTCCATCCACCCGATGAGGACGCGGGAATGGGCCTCGAAGCTTCAGTCGGAATGCGGGACAAGCTGGATCGATGCGCCCGTTTCGGGTGGTCCGGGCGGTG
>CAJQLI010000288.1 GCA_905479125.1 uncultured Alphaproteobacteria bacterium
CTACGACAAGATCGCCTGGGTAAACCGCAAACAGTTCTGTCACTCCGGGGAATTCAACGTGGTGCCGTTCTACAAGGTCCTGTTTCAGAACATGACACCGAAGGGCGGCAACGCGCAGATCAGCGATCACCTGCCGCTCTGGGCCGAGTTCGAGATCAACAGCCTGAGCCAGGAGCTGGACCAGATACTGAACCCGGGCGATTAGCCCCTACTCCGCGGCCTGTCCGGCGGCACCGGAGATACCGGCAATGCCGGCGGAGAGGCATCGGTGCGAAAAAACGGAAAACAACCCCATGCACCCGAAGCGGATCGATCGAAAGTCGTATTCGAAGAATGGGCTGGAGAACGGGCCGGAGAACGGGCCGGAGAACGGTTCATCGCTTCCAGTTCCGCCAGGCTTGCCTCCACGTCCCGGATGAAGGCGGTCATCCGGCGGCGGCGCAGGCGGGCGGCAGCGGCCCAGAAGCCGTCCTTCCAGGCGTTCCGGTTGCCGCGCGGCGCGCCCGAGCGCCGTAATTTCCCGCCGCCGCAGCCATGCATGCGGCAACGCGACCGGCCATGGACGGCAGGCGACCGGCAGGCCGTGCCCGCCCGCGTCCGTGCACCACAACGGGGTGCCGCGCGCAGCCGCGCCGCGTCGGCGGTGATCGTCTTCTCGCCCGTACTCATTGGCATCTCCTTCCGGTTTCACGGTCGGCGTGCGGCCTGTCTGCCGGACCGCATGTCCGAAACAGGCCCACAACAAAGAACGCCGCGCCCGGTTTTCACCGGACGCAGCGTTAAGGCGCTTCGTTTGCGCGGGATCAGCTTATCACGGAAAGACCGGAATGCGAGTCCGTGGGGCTAATATAATCATATCGGCCAGTGCAACTTCCGCTCAGCATCGGAAAGCAGACAATCGCTTACCGGGCGGAGGAAGGCCGGGTTTGACCCATAGGAGACATCGGGCACAAAAGAAAACGGCGGCCCTGATAGACCGCCGCTTCAATTAAATACCTGAGGTGGGGATCAGGCAGCGCGTTTGCGTCTTGCAAAGCCGAGGCCAAGAAGACTGAGGCAGAACAGTGCGAGCGCGCCGGGCTCCGGAACTTCAACGTCCGCAGCGGTCAGAGTCACATCGTCCATGAACAGCTGTGTTGTGCCATAGTTTATGCCACTTGTGACCTGCGCCCCGAAGGCAATCTGGTAGGTCCCTGGTCCAAGGCTTATCCCGGTAAGGTCCAGATTGTAGTTTGGCGTGCCGCTATCGGCGAAGCCCCACGCCATCGTAACCGGGGCAAGGAGACTCCAGCCGGACGTTGCCGAACCAAAAAACCCTGTGGGCGTGGACGTACCAGCGGGGCTTAATCGGACCTCGAATGGCCTACTCACATTAGGAATATCGTTCTGGCCCGCTTCAAAACTAAGGGATCCGAGGTCGAGTGACGACGATGTGGTGAAGCTGAAGAAATTGAAATACGTTCCGTTTGCACCGGGGACAAGCGCAGCACTCGTATAGATATTGTCAGTGAAAGTCAGAACCCGTGAATCGCTTCGCGTCCCGCCGAAGACCGCCCCGGTGATGCCGGCGCCCGTATTGGAAGCGTTAGCGGTAAAGGATCCCGCGGTTGCATTCTCGAAATCGAAGGATGCTATCACCGCCCCGGCATTGGCATTCGCCGAAAACAACAAACCGGTGGCAAGGCACGAGGCCAACAGCGCCCGGGTAGCAATTGAGTTCAAGTTCATAAAAACCTACTTACTGTTGTACTACTAAAATACGAGAGCAGCATGCCAACATGCGCTCCAATAGACACATCAGCAATTCTCATGCCAACTTCGTATATTAAGCAATAACAATGCCTTATGTATCCGCGGAGAAGTTCCGCGCAACAAAGGTGTAAAATCCACCGACATAAATACACATGCAGAAATGGTCTTTTCGAGCGCGGGTATTGCACGCTCCTAGCTATCGGGCGACCTGAACGAGCACTCCAATCACGTCCGCTGTTGCTCCAGCCTCGGACAGTCAGCGGCGAACTTCTGTTGATTTCCGTTTTCGGGGGTAGAGCGGACCTGGCTGGCGGGTCGTTAGAACAGTCGCTGTTGACCCTTAACGGACGTTCGGCAAAAGAAAACGGCGGCCCCGAAGGACCGCCATACCTGGCACTTGTTAGGTACTTCCCATTGATCAGCGTCGGGCGGTTCGTTCGCGTCTCGCGAAAGCAAGACCGACAAGCCCAATGCTGAAGAATGTAATGCCAACAGGCTCGGGTACGGCCGTCGTCTCAATATCGAAATGATACGTCGGGAGACCAACCTGAATCGATGACCAGGATACGGTGACGGAGGTGTCGGTGAACGACGTCGTGCCTCCTGCAAAGCCGCCGGTCTGCGATAATCCCGAAACGATGCTGCCGGCATTTAGCGAAGACAATGTTAGCAAGACGTCGGACCGGAAATCCCCACCGAACGAGAAGTTGAAGGGAATGAGCGTAAAACTCGAACCGTCTGATCCCGGCAGGCCGTCCGGCACAATTACGG
>CAJQLI010000289.1 GCA_905479125.1 uncultured Alphaproteobacteria bacterium
CAAAGACGTCTTCGAACTTTCAGCCAACTACCAGGCCGGCAAAGACATGCTCGCGGGCTTCAATCGTCGGTATGCCTCTCCGACAAAAGGCAAGATCCTTTACAAGCTCGGCAATAATGACTGGCAGGCGGAAATCTCGCAGATTCGCGCGATCAAACCGTCTTCGATCTTCGCCTTCCTGCCCGGCGGCATGGGCGTTTCATTCATGAAGCAGTACAAGGCTGCGGGCCTCGACAAGACGGTTAAGCTGTATACGGTTTACACCGTCGATTACGGCACGATCCGTGCTCATGGCACCAATGCTATCGGCAGCTATCACACGACCTTCTGGAACAGCGATTCAAAGGATGCCGTGAACCAGAAGTTCATCGCGGATTACATCAAGAAGTACGGCAAGCACCCGTCGATGTTCTCGGTACAGGGCTATGATGCTGCGCTGCTGATCGATCTTGGTGTCAGGGGCTCGAAGGGCAACCTGAAGGACCACAAGGCGATCACGACCGCCATGCGGACCGCAGACATTAAATCGCCGCGCGGCAAGTTCACCTACAACGTGAACCACAGCCCGATCCAGAACTACTACAAGCGCGAAGTGATTGCGGATGCCAACGGCAAGCCGAAGATCGTCGTGCGGGGTCTCGTCGCTGAAATGGCGAAGGACAGCCATTACCAGAAATGCAAGATGGCATGGTAACACGCTTTTCTGCATAGCTCTCTGGGGAGCGCCTTAATGGCGCTCCCCATTTTCGTTATTTTCCCGACCAAGAATAACAAGCCTCGAACGGGCGGTTGCTGGGGATACACGGGGTACTTGGTATGACTTTGCTACTTTTCATCGAGCAGTTCCTGAATGGGATGCAGTTCGGTGTCTTTCTATTCCTGATTTCCGCGGGTCTGACGCTGGTGCTTGGCATCATGAACGTCGTCAACCTTGCGCATGGATCTCTGTACATGATTGGCGCCTATTTCGCGTCGACCTTTTACGGTCTGACGGGCAGCCTTATCGTATCGCTGGTCCTGATGATCCCGGTCATGCTGCTTGTCGGTATTGTGATCGAACTGGTTGTGTTGCGGACGCTGTATGACCGCGACCACATGGACCAGGTGCTCGCCACCTTCGGTCTGATCCTTTTTTTCAACGAGCTTGTCCGGATTATCTGGGGCGTTGAAGCACAGCCGCTGACATTGCCCATGTGGCTGAGCGGTAATGTCGAAATCCTGCCCGATGCGCCGTACCCGGTGTACCGTTTGGTCGTGATCGGCGTTGGCATGGCGGTCGCCGCCGGCCTGTTCTGGATGATTACAAAGACGCGAATGGGCATGCTGATCCGCGCAGGTGCCAGCAACCGGCCGATGGTCGGTGCGCTCGGCGTCAATATCCGCTTTCTTTATACGATGGTATTCGGGCTCGGTGCGGTCTTCGCCGGCCTTGCCGGGCTGATGGCAGCACCGCTGCAATCGGTCGAGTCCGGTATTGGCGAGGATATGCTGATCTTTGCGTTCGTTGTGATCGTGATCGGCGGGATCGGCTCGATCCGGGGAGCATTGGTCGCTTCTATTGTCATCGGCATCTTCGAGACCGTCGGCAGGTCTATCCTGCCGGTTCTGATGCTGGAGGTCGTGGATTCCGAAACCGCCCAGACCGCGGGGCCTGCGTTGGCCTCGATGCTGGTCTATATCCTGATGGCGGTCATATTGTTCTTCAAACCTCAGGGCCTGTTCCCTGCGCGGACGGGGTGAGGTCATGCTTAGTAAACTGAAACTATCGATACTGATCGGATCGTTCCTTATCCTCGCGGCGTTGCCAATGATCACCGAGGCGATCGACGAGCCGTTCTACATAGACCTGATGGCACGGGTGATGATTTTCTCGATCGCGGCGATGAGCCTCGATTTCATCCTCGGTTATGGCGCCATGATCAGCTTCGGTCATGCGCTTTATCTCGGTCTCGGGACCTACGCCGTGGGTATCATGGCCCATTACGAGGTAACGAACGGTTGGCTCCAGCTGCTTGTCTGTATTTCCGGGACGGCATTTATTGCCTTTATCCTGGGGCTGATTTCGCTGCGCACGAGCGGGATTTATTTCATCATGATCACGTTTGCGCTGGCGCAGATGTTCTACTTCCTGGGCATCAGCCTTGAAGCCTACGGTGGAGATGACGGGTTGCCGATCGATACGCGGAGCGAGTTTTTCTCGTTCTTCGATCTGAACGACGCCTGGAACATGTATTACCTGATCCTGGGGACGATGACCGTCACGGCGATCGTGTTGTGGAAGATTATCAATTCACGTTTCGGCATGGTGGTGCGCGGGTCGCATTCCAACGATGCGCGGATGCAGGCAATCGGCTTCCCGACCATGAAGTACCGGCTGGCGGCTTTTGTTATTGCCGGCGTGGTCTGTGGGCTCGCGGGCTTCCTGCTCGGCAATCTTACAGAATTCCTGACCCCGGAATATATGCACTGGTTCCGGTCGGGCGAGCTGATGATCATGGTGATGGTCGGCGGGATGGGAACATTGTTCGGGCCGCTCTTCGGCGCCTTCGCCTATCTGATGGTCGAGGACTTCCTCGCCAATTTCACAGAATACTGGCAGTTCTATTTCGGGCCGATGCTCATCATCCTCGTGCTGTTCGCCAAGCAGGGCCTTTGGGGCATGTTGCCGGGCAAGGAGGACATGTCCGATGAGTGAACCGCTTCTTAAAGTCGTACAGCTTCGCAAGTCCTTCGGGGGAGTGGTTGCAACGGACAGCCTCGACTTTGATGTCATGCCGGGTGAGATCCATGCCGTGATCGGCCCCAACGGGGCGGGGAAGACGACCTTCGTCGCTCAGATTGCCGGGATGCTCAAATCCGATTCCGGCACTATTACCTTCGATGGCCGGGACATGGCCGGCAAAACCGCACCCGAGCGCTCACATATGGGGCTCGCACGATCGTTCCAGATCACCAGCGTGTTCCGTGATTTTACCGCATTGGAAAACGTCTCTCTGTCGATTCAGGCCCATGCCGGCCACAGTTTCAAATTCTGGAAGCGGGCGTCGACCGACAGGGACCTGACAGACCCGGCGCAGAAAATCCTCGACGATGTCGGGCTTGGCGACAAGGCGCTGACGCTTGCCGGAAACCTCGCACATGGCCAGCAACGCCAGCTGGAAATCGCGATGGCGCTGGCAACGAGCCCGAAGATGCTGCTGCTCGATGAGCCGACGGCGGGCATGGGCACCGAGGAATCGGAAACCATGCGGGCCTTTCTCAACGAGATGAAAGGCAAGTATTCCATGCTGCTGATCGAACATGACATGGATACCGTGTTCAGTGTGGCTGACCGCGTGACGGTGCTGGTTTATGGCCGTGGCATCGCGACCGGCACACCGGAAGAAATCCGCAACAACGCCGAGGTCCGCGCCGCGTATCTCGGCGAAGACGAGTAAACGCCATGCTAGAGGTCAAAGGTATCGAAACGTCCTACGGCACCAGCCAGGTGCTGTTCGGCATGTCATTTTCCGTCAAAGAGGGCGAAGTGGTCTCCCTGATGGGGCGCAACGGGATGGGCAAGACCACAACCATCCGCTCGTTGATGGGCATGGTGCCCACCCATGGCGGCTCGATCACATTCGAGGGCAGGGAGGTCCAAAGCCTGAAAGACTACCAGATTGCGAAGCTGGGGCTCGGACTGGTGCCGGAAGGGCGCCAGATATTCCCGAACCTGACGGTGCGCGAAAACCTGATCGCGACCGCCGATAACCGCACCGGTACCGACAACCCGTGGGAGGTCGACCATATCGTCGACATGTTCCCCAATCTCGGTAACCGGATGAACAACATGGGCAACCAGCTATCGGGCGGCGAACAGCAGATGCTGGCCGTCGGCCGTGCATTGATGACCAACCCCAAACTGTTGATCCTCGACGAAGCCACCGAAGGCCTCGCCCCGCTGATCCGCGAAGAAATCTGGAAGTGTCTCGAAGGCCTGAAGGAACGCGGCCAGTCCATTTTGGTGATCGACAAGAACGTGGACGCACTTACCCGCATCGGCGACCGCCACTATATCGTCGAACGCGGCCAGATCGTCTGGGAAGGCAACTCTGCCGAGCTCAGTTCCAATGAGGAAGTGCAGCACCGCTATCTGGGTGTCTGACGGCTCTTGAGGAGGTTGCCGGTTGTCGACCGGTTTCAACGTTGATGCATATCAACGTAGGGTGCTTTTCCCGGCGATAGGATGGGGGCTATTCGAATCTTTCCAGCCGAGGCCCTTATGAACCATCATCACCGGAAAATCCTGCACACGCTGTTTGCACATCCGATCAATAACAATATCTCGCCGAAAGACGTCGAGAGCATCTTTGGCGAACTGGGGGCGGAGATGAACGCCGTCCATTCGGGCAAGCTGCACGTGGCGCTGAATGGCCATAGTGCCAATTTTGCACACACCCATCACAGCCTGCCAAAGGAAGAAGTGATGCAGGTGCGAAAGTTCATCGAGACCTGCGGCATCGATCCGGAGCGGGATTATCCGCTGAAACCCTGATTTCCGAACTCTGCCGCTTACCGCCCGATAGCGACACCTTCGACCATGGTCCGGCGCAGCATGCGCGGCTCACCCGCCGGGAAGTCGCGCCGGGCGTGGGTCATGCAGCGGTTATCCATCATCGCCAGATCGCCGACCCGCCATTTGTGGTCGAACTGGATGTCGGTGTCATCCACGAACGCGAACAGTTCCGCCAGCAGGTCGTCGCTTTCGTCCTGCGGGATGCCTTCGATGCGCGCGGTGATCAGCGGGCTGATATACAGCGCCTTTCGGCCTGTATCGGGGTGTCGGATCACTATCGGGTGAATCCAGTGGTTGATGCCGGAAATATCCTGGTCCAGGTCGACCCGCCCCGTCGTGGCGTAGTCGTAAATATTGAGCGCCGTGAGCCTGTCGATCCGCCGTTTGGTGGAGGTCGGCAGGCGGTCATAGGCCATGTACATATTGGCGAATACGGTCTCGCCGCCGGTGGATGTCACGGCGATGCCGTACAGCACGGTCGCCGCGTACGGGATTTCCTTGAAGCTGCCGTCATGGTGAAACCACACCTCGCCGTCGCCGAAGGAGCCAAGCGGCTTGCCGTCCTCGGTCAGGTTGGTCACCAGATGTACTGCACCACCGTATGATGCGTCGCCATCCTGCGCGCGCTGGTCCGCCGGTTTGCCGCGGGTCGCGGTGCCCCCCATTGCATCGCAGAACCGGATCTGGTCGTCGTTTTCGATAACCTGGTCGCGGATCACGATCATCCCGTATTCGTGGAATGCCTGCCGGATTGCTTCTGTCTGGTTTGGGGAAAGCGTTTCCGAAAGATCGATCCCGGTGATCGCGGCGCCACCTGCCTCGGAGAGTGGGGTGATCTGAATTGCCCCCTGTTGCGGCGCGGGCTTGGTTTCGCTCATGGCTGCCATCCAACTGTATTCGATCCGCTAACGTTAGAACTGTCGCCGTAGTGCTTGCAAGCCCCAAGGGCAGCCCGGCGGCGGATTGATCGAGGTCAAAGCACCGATGACTGCATACTCGCATGCTCGAGACTTCGGATAGCAGATGAAGAGGCGATTATGACTGACCATCCATCCATCATCATTCGTATCGCGATCGGCAAGGCGATCGGTTTCGTTATCGGCCTTGCCGGCTTTATTATTCTCCCGTTCCTGGTGCCGGATGTCGGGTGGCAGCTCCGCTGGGGCATCCTGCTCTGGTACACGACCCTTGGCGCGATTGTCGGCGTGTTCGGTATCTTCACGCGCCACCCGGTACTTATGTTTCCGATGCCCTGGTGGGTACGTGCGCCGATTATCGGCGGATGGATGAATTTCGTGCTGATGTTTTTCGCTTACGAACAGATGGAAGTGGTGCTTGTCGCGATGTTTGGTGCGGCAAGTCCGCTGAATATGCCGCTCTGGTTTGTCGTAGAAGGTGCGGTTGTCGGGGCGCTGATCGCTGGAATTGCCACCCGGATAGGTGGTGAAGGGCCGGAATCAGTCGACATATGATACGTACTCAAAGCGGCGGCCATCAACCGTTTCAGGCGTCTGGGACATTGTTTTAACGTACCGATTCGCAGATGAGCAAATTCCTTAACGTCCTGTTAACTAAATATGCAGTCAAATGTAAGTAGAGGAAGAAGAAAAATTTTTTTTCCTGTTTTCGGGAGTACTGCAAATGTCTTACGTGAAAAGCCACATAGATGATGAACTCACGGACCTACCGTTGTTCTCCATCCCGGCGTATCGGGACGCCCCCGTTCGCGTGCTACTCATTCAGGACTTGGATACAGAGACGGCCTTATTTCGGAGCACTCTGGAAACGATCACCGGCGAAACATTCGACCTTGTGACCGCAACGGATGCGAGAACCGGTCTGTACCTCATTGCTTCCGGACGCTTTGATGTTGCTGTCGTCGCGGCCGCGCTGGGCGGCGAAAGCGGGATGGATGTAATTCGGCGGGCAGGCGGGCGGCTGTGCTCGACGCCGATGGTGCTTCTGTCCGAAAAACTCGATGCGGAGCAGGAACAGGAGTGTCTGCTCGCAGGGGCGGTGGATGTACTTGAAAAGATCGAGATGTCGCCGTCACTCCTGCGCAGGGTCATTCGGTATGCCCGCTTCAATCATGAAACGACGCGGAGACTGGTTGTCAACGAGCAGCGATACCGCGAGCTCGCAGAAAACGCATCCCATGCAAACGGGGAAAAGTCGAAGTTCCTGGCGAATATGAGCCACGAGTTGCGCTCGCCGCTGAATGCCATACTCGGTTTTTCGGAGGCCATCCAACACGAACTCTATGGAGAGATTGAAGGGCGGGGTGCTGACAAGTACCGGGAATATGTCGGCGACATCAACTCCAGCGGCAAACATCTCCTCAGCCTGATTAACGACCTGCTGGATCTCTCAAAGATCGAGGCCGGAAAATTCGAGATAAGCCCGTCAAATGTGCAGCTCGACGAGATCGTCAAAGACGTGGCCAGAATGACCGCGCCCCAAGCGCGCGCGGCGAATGTGACCTTTGAGACCTGTCTTCCGTCCGATAGCGTCGATATTTTTGCCGATGGACGTCTGATAACGCAAGCGATGCTTAATATTGTGGCCAACGCCGTCAAATTCAGTGCGCCCGGCGGGCATGTGACGCTGCACACGCATCTTGAAGGGCATAACACTGTCATTTCCGTCACCGATGATGGATGCGGGATGACAGAGTCGGATCTCAAGTGTGTGCTGGAGCCGTTTCATCAGGCCGGGAATCTTGAAACCAGACCGAAGCACGGCACAGGTTTGGGGCTGCCATTGGCGCGATCAATCTTTGAGCTTCATCAGGGCGGGTTGGAGATCGCCAGCGAGATCGGCACCGGGACCACGGTATCTATGTGGTTGCCGCGAAATGTTCGCCGGCTGGAGATCGCGTGAAAGAGCCTGACCTTTGATTGCAGCCGCATGTGATAACAGGCCAATGGAGGGGTGTGTATGCAGGCGCAGGTGGCCTGGTTAATTGCGCGTCTTGCAAGATAAAGGCCCTCGAACTTTTTCATAGCTCTGCGAGGATTGAGGGGGGGACTGGGCATCGGGACAATCATGGCGTTCAGCGTTCGGTTAAACCTGCGCTAGGTGCAGAATGGGCTTAACCGGCGAGCCGGTCTTTTTCGTTCTTCGCGTCTTCTGCCGGCACTTCGTCGGACAGGCTGTGAAAAAATTTCACGAGAAGCGCCTTGAACGTCTGCAGCTCCGCCACGCTGAAACACCCGGTCAGTTCCTGTTCGTAATCCAGGACTTTCGGGATCAGGAATTCCACTTTTTCCCGTCCATCGGCAAGAATGCGCACGAACACTGTACGCTGGTTGGCGACCGGGCGTTCGCGCTTCACGAGGTTTCGCTTCTCCATCTGCCCCATCAGCCGCGTCATCGTCGATGCGTTGATGCTGGTGCGCCGGGCGATATCGCCCATGGTCTGGGGGCCATATTCATAGAGTATCGACAGGGCCCGCCATTCCTGCAGGGAAACGCCGGCCTCGGCGAAGCCCTCGTCGAAACCTTCGGCCAGGTTGGAACCGACGCGGTGGACGAGATAGGGCAGGAACTGTTCAAGGTGAAAGTCGGTGGGGGGGCGTGTCATCACTCGGTTCCTTCTAAGACGAAAAACACCGCGTCCGTCTTGCCGTCGCGTAATGCCTTTGCCTTCTGGTATTCGGGTGAATTATAGCAGGCGACTGCCTGTTCCATGGTGTCGAATTCAATCACCGCCATCTTGTCACCGACGAATTCGCCTTCGAGCAACTTGAAGCGGCCGAGACGAGACAATGACCGCCCGCCATACTTATCGACGGCGATCCGGGCCTGTGCCGCGTAATCCTTCAGAGGGGCCATGTCTTCGGCGCTGAGGGCGGCGATCCAGTATGCAACCATGTCAGAACTGCCCCTGTGGTTCGACACCGAGAGCATGCTGGCCATACATGGAACTGATCGCATCCCAGTTGAAGCTGATATGGTGGGCGATGGCGTGTACATCGCGCCACGCCCGCTGGACGTGCTGTGATGTGTTGATGCCGTGTCCGCCGACGGCACCGAACAGCTCGTCCATTCCGTCGACGGCCAGGGCGACGGTCTGTGCCTGGGTCAGCCGGTTGTCGAGGCGGTCCTGTATGTCGAGAATTTCACCCCGGTCGATTACCTTTGTGCGGGACTCTTCGACCTGGGTAAACAGCATGGCCTTTGCCGCCTTCAGGCTGCCGACGGCACGCCCGACACGCATCTGTACGGCCTGAAAATCGCGGACCTTGTTTCCACCCAGGACGACCGCACCGCGAGTCATCCGGCCGTTCATCGCATCCAGAAACGTATCAACGGCGCCGTTCAGTGCGCCAATCGCCGGGGTCGAAATGCCAAAGGCGACCAGTGACAGAATTGGATAGCGGTAGATATTGTTCTGCAGCGCCTGATAGCCCGGCGAATTGCCGGATACCAGTTCGGCGAACGTGACGCGGCGATGCGCCGGGATGAAGACATCCTCGCAGATAACGGTCTTGGATCCCGTGCCGGTCAGGCCCATGACGTGCCAGTCGTCCTTCACGGAAAAGTCCGGTTTCGGCACCAGTGTGAAGCCGGGAACCGGTCGTCCCCCGTCCTCTTCCGGCGGGAAGAATACCCCGAGGATCGCCCAGTCTGTGACGTCGACGCCGCTGGCGAAATGAAATTCGCCCGTCAGCCGGTAGCCGCCTTCAACGGCTCTGCAGTCACCCGACGGCGCGTAGGACCCGCAGGCGGTGGCATTGGGATTCTCGCCCCAGATTTCTTCATGCATTTCCGCAGGGAACTGCGCTATCAGCCACTGATGCACGATAGCGAGCGCGCAGACCCAGCCGGTTGATGCGTCGGCGGAGGCCCATTCGATCACGCATTGCAGGGCCTGAGCTGGCTGATCGTATTCAAGGCCGCCGAATTTTTTGGGTTGATAATACCGGAAGAAATCGTTTTCCCGGAGGGTATTGAAGACATCCTGTGAAAGGCGCCGGTTCTTTTCATTGTCAGGCGCGCTGTCCGCGATCATCGGGCGAAGGTCGACCGCCCGCTGGACAAGTTGTTCCGGTGTCACATCTCGGAGTTTCTGAACTGTTGCCATGGGATGGTCACCCTCTCAGTTTACTTTAAAATATTTTCATATGAAAATGTAAGTAAGTCAAGAACGATAGCGCTCGCCCTTTCCGCGGTCCGGCAATCTGCGTTAATCTGTGGTCATAAAATCAGAAGAGGCGGGGATGGATTACAATTACGAGCGCTATCGCATGTCGAACTACGACCTGTCGCGGTTCGACGGTCCGAAAGCGGGCGAGGACCTCATCGATTTCAAGCTGACGGCGCTGGACGGGCGCGACGTTTCGCTTTCCGACTACAAGGGAAAGTGGCTCGTGCTCGAAACCGGCAGCCTGACCTGCCCGATGTTCGTCAAGAACATCGATCCGTTGCGCGATGTGAAGGCAAAATACCCCGACGTGGAATTCCTGGTCATTTATGTAAGGGAAGCCCACCCCGGAGCACGGCGCGGCCCGTCCGGCGACATCGCGGAGAAAATCGCGCTCGCGAAGGAAATGAAAGACTCCTTCGGGGAACACCGCGAAATTCTGGTCGATAATGTCGATGGCGCTATGCACCAGGCCTACGGTTCCATGCCCAACATGGTCTATATCGTGAACCCCGAAGGCAAGGTGATCTATCGTTGTGACTGGTCGTTCGCGAAACGGATTGACCAGGTGCTCGCGGACCGCGACACGCTCCATACAGAAGAACATGTCCGCATTGTCGGCGCGGCGCCGTGGATCACGGTGCCGGTTTGCCTTAAAGGCGGCTGGGATGCGTTGTGGGACCTGGCGAAGGCGATGCCGTTTATCGCCTGGGCGCATCTGAAACAGGATGTGGGCATGTTGTTCGGCAAGAAATTCGTCCATCCGGCGGATCAGGCGAAGACGGACAAACCGGGCTAGACCCGCACGTTTCAAGGCGGTCCAGCAATTTGTCCGTTGACGGGCCTGACGTTCAGGACGATATCGGCCTGAGTCTGCTTTAACCTTTGATCAGCATTCATCGGCGAAAATCGCGGTTTCTGATTGCAGATTGGAGGAAAGCCGATGAGATTTCTGATGACCGCCGCGTTTGTTGGCCTGAGCACGATGTCGGCCGCATTCTTTGTCGCTGCGAATAGCGACGCACACGCTCAGAAGTCTAAAGCGTCTTCCTCGGCGCCGTCGGCCGTTCATGGTATGGCCCCGGCCGCGCCCCTTGCCCGGGCGCTTCAGCAACGTGAGGCGGAACGGAAACGCCAGGCTCAGCGGGCCGGTGTAAATGCCGGCACCAAAAAGATGTTTCAGCAGCGGCAAAGCGCCTACGACCAGATGCATGGTCTGATGCACGGAAATGCCAAAGCCAAGCAGAACATGATCCGGCGTCTGCAAAAGTAGCCGGAGCACTTTCGCCGACTTACTCGCTCTGAGCTGGAAGCGCGAGGCGGGCACAGCCCGGAGAGCCGTTGCTATCCGGTGCATTCCCGTTTGCCGCTGAATCGCGCGCCTGCTATACCCCGCGAAGGGAAAATGAGCGGGCGAAAACAGTGAAAATCGTATGTCTCGACATGGAAGGCGTGATCGCGCCGGAAATCTGGATTGAACTGGCGGAACGTACCGGGATCGACGATCTGCGCCGGACGACCCGTGATGAACCCGATTACGACGTGCTGATGCGTTATCGTCTCGAAATTCTGGAGCGCGAAGGTATCGGCATTGAAGCTCTGCAGCCTATTATCGACGGCATTGAGCCGTTGCCGGGCGCCCGTGATTTTCTTGACGCGATCCGCGCGAAGCACCAGCTCGTCATCCTTTCCGATACGTTTTACGAATTTGTCGGGCCCCTGATGGTCAAGATGGGACAGCCGACCCTGTTCTGTCACCGGTTGATGGTGGACGATACATCGGGGCGACTGTCTGGCTATGAGCTGCGCATGGATAATCATAAACAGGCCGCCGTCGAAGCGTTTAAGAAGCTCAATTTCTTTACCTGTGCAGCCGGTGATTCCTATAACGATACGCGGATGCTGGGGGCTGCCGATGCAGGTTTCCTGTTCCGTCCGCCGCAGAACGTGATCGACGAGTTTCCCCAGTTTCCGGTTATCACCGAATATGACGACCTGCTGGCGCGCATTGATGCCGCCGCGCCGCTGGCTTCCGGGCCGGATAGCGCTATATCAGCAGGGTAGGGAAGACGGACCAGCCATGAACGCGATCACCGATCAGGGAATATTCGAAAAGCCGCCGCGGCGCGACAGCGTCGCCGTACAGGTCGGTAACGTCACCGTTGGTGGCGGCGCGCCGATCGTTGTGCAGTCGATGACCAATACCGACACGGCGGATATTGATTCCACCGTGCAGCAGGTCGCCGCCCTTGCCGCGGCAGGTTCGGAGATCGTGCGCATCACGGTTGATCGGGACGAAGCGGCGAAGGCCGTGCCGTATATCCGCGACCGGTTGATGCTGATGGGTATCGATGTGCCGATCGTGGGCGATTTTCACTATATCGGCCACACCTTGCTGAACGACAATCCCGCCTGCGCCGAAGCGCTGGCGAAGTACCGGATCAATCCCGGCAATGTGGGTTTCCGCGAAAAGCGCGACGTTCAGTTTTCCACCATGATCGAGATCGCGAACAAGTATGCAAAGCCCGTCCGCATCGGCGTCAACTGGGGGTCTCTCGACCAGGAACTCCTGACCCGGATGATGGACGAAAACACGGCCGCCGGTAACCCGAAGGACGCCGCCCAGGTGATGCGCGACGCGATGGTTGTCTCCGGCCTGGCATCGGCCGAGCGCGCCATGGAACTCGGCATGCCGAAGGACCGGATCATCATTTCGGCGAAGGTTTCCGCCGTGCAGGATCTTATTGCCGTCTACCGCGATTTGGCGGCACGGTGCGATTACGCGCTGCATCTCGGCCTGACCGAGGCGGGCATGGGCAGCAAGGGCATCGTTGCTTCCGCCGCCGGCATGGGCATCCTTTTGCAGCACGGGATCGGCGACACCATCCGTATCTCGCTGACGCCGGAACCCGGCGGTGACCGCACGCGCGAGGTGATTGTCGCGCAGGAACTGCTGCAGACCATGGGCCTGCGGTCTTTCATTCCGCTGGTTGCGGCCTGTCCCGGCTGCGGGCGCACCACGTCCACCGTCTTCCAGGAACTTGCCCAGAGCATCCAGAACCATATCCGCGAGCGCATGCCTGCCTGGAAAGAGCAATATACCGGCGTTGAGGAACTGAACGTCGCCGTGATGGGCTGCATCGTGAACGGTCCAGGCGAATCCAAGCATGCCGATATCGGCATCAGCCTGCCGGGCACCGGCGAAGAGCCCGCTGCACCGGTGTTCATAGACGGCGCGAAGGCAATGACATTGCGCGGCCCCGGCATTGCCGATGAATTCCGCGAACTGGTCGAGAAATACGTCGCAGAGCGTTACGGCGCCTGATCCAAACGATGCGTAACGCCTGAAAGGCAGAACCGAATGTTCATCCAGACCCATCCCCTCGACGATCCCGCGTATATGCGCTTTACGCCGGGCGAGGCCGTACTGCCGATGGGGACGCCGAACATGGCAGAGACCGATGCCGCCGAGCTGTCGCCGCTCGCCCGCCGCCTGCTGCGCATCGAGGAGGTCGAGGCGGTGGCTCTGTCTCTCGACGATGTGACGATCCGCCGGTCCGAGAGCAGCGAGTGGTACATTCTGAAGCCCGCAATCCTCGGTGCAATCATGGAACACTACGGTTCCGGTGATCCCACGGTCGCGGATTCCACCACGACGCGGATACTCGAACTGCTCGATGACCGCATCCGTCCCGCGGTCGAGGCCTATGGCGGTGAGGTCCTGTTCAAGAGATTCGCCGACGGCACGCTGACGCTGGAACTGATCGGCGGGGGCGGCGCCAAGAAGCGCGATATGATGACGAATATCATCACCCATCATGTGCCGGACGTCACAGCCATCACCTGGATCGGTGACGCGCCGACCGCTGAAATTCCGGACTGGGTGTTTAACGGCACCGAGGAAGTGCCGACCGGTCCCGAGGCCGAAGCCGTGCTGGCGCTGCTTGATGAAAAGATCAATCCCGCCGTCGCCGCCCATGGCGGGCGGATAAGCCTGGTAGACGTGACCGACCATGTCGCCTATGTGCGCATGGAAGGCGGCTGCCAGGGCTGCTCCGCGTCGGCGGTAACGTTGCAGCAGGGTGTCCAGAACGCCATCCTGACCGAGGTCCCGACGATACAGGGTGTCGTCGACGTCACCGAACACGCACTGGGCGATAATCCGTTTTTCAGCTGATGGGGTATTATGCCCGACACGCCTGATACCCGCCTGATCTACATCACCACCGACGGTCCCGACGAAGCCCGCGCCATTGGCCGTGCGCTGGTTGAAGCGCGCCTGGCGGCCTGCGCGAATGTGCTGGGCCCGATGACGTCGATTTACCGGTGGGAGGGCGCTGTGCAGGAAGGCGAGGAGGCCGTGTTGATCGCGAAGACCACGGCGGCACTGGTGGATGCGCTGACCGCGAAGGTCCGCGAATTGCACAGCTATGACTGCCCGTGCATTGTTGCGCTGCCGGTCGATGGCGGCAATCCGGCTTTTCTCGAGTGGGTCGCGGCGGAGACGCGTGCGGAATAGGGCCGGCGGAGACGCGTGCGGAATAGGGCCGGCGGAGACGTGTGCGGAGCAGGGCCGGCTCCCGGTTGCCGACCTGCCGTGACGGGCCTGATCTCGTATGATCTGTGTGATCAATAGGGCATATGGTCCGGTTGGTTTACTTTTTCTCCCCACAGATTCCCCAGCGGCGGAGCAGTTCCTGAACTGCACGCCGGTATTCCGGGTCGGCGACGATGCGGTCGAGGTCGATATCGTCCGGCGATTTTGGGAGGTCGCCGGGCGGTGGCCGGTTTTTATGTGCCGATAGCGGGCAGGGGGATTTTGTCATGGTTAACATACGCATAGCTTGCTGACGGACTATGGCGGGAATTCGGCAGGAATAAGGCAATATTGAGGCAGTTTCTGGTCTCTAAGTCGCTGTTTTGCAGTCTTAAATACCTGGCGGGAGGATTTCCGCGTGCGGCGGCGCAATCCGCCCGGTATCATCGCGTAAATATCTCCGGACGACACCCAAATGACCGAAGCCACCCCTCCGACAGGCAATCGCACAGCCCTGCTCTTTGCCAATGTCGCGCATTTTTACAGCCATGTGATGATGCTGATCTATCCGACGGTGGTTATCGCGTTGGAGGTTGCATTCGAGCGGCCATACGGTGAATTGCTGTCCCTGTCTTTCGTCGGATTTGTGTTGTACGGGCTGGCGGCGCTGCCCGCGGGCTGGCTCGGCGATAAATGGAGCGCACCTGCAATGCTGGCCGTGTTCTTCTTCGGCACCGGGGCGGCAGGGATTGCCGCCGGGTTTGCCACCGGTCCGCTCGGGATTGTTATCGCCCTGGGCGCAATCGGCCTGTTTTCGTCGATTTATCATCCCGTGGGCACCGCCTGGGTGGTGGCCAATGCGGCCGGCACATCGCGGGGGAAAGCGCTCGGCGTAAACGGCGTCTTCGGCACGGTGGGCCTCGCCTCCGCGCCATTGATTGCCGGCGGTCTGACTGCGATGTTCGGCTGGCGGTATGCGTTTTTTGTGCCCGGGGCTGCCTGTATCGCCACCGGAATCGCATTTTTATTCATTATGCGCCGTATGTCGGCGCAAGGTCCGGCCAGGAATACCGTAGCCGATGCCGAGGTGCCGCGCGCGCAGGCTATCCGCGGGCTCGCGATCCTGTGCATTACGGTGCTCTGTGTCGGTCTGCTGGCCCAGGCGCATTCGGTGGTGCTGCCCAAGGTGTTCGCGGTGCGGGCGCCGGCCATCGTCGACTGGGCAGGGCTGGTCGGGGCGGGCGGGCTTGCGTCCATCGCCCTTGGCATCGGGGCAATGGGCCAGCTTGCAGGTGGCTGGCTTGCCGACCGTTACAGGCTCACGCTGGTCTATCCGGCGATCTTTATCGTCATGATCCCGGTTGCCCTGTTATCGGCAGGGTTGTCCGGTCTGCCGCTTGTCGGCGCGGCCGGGGCGATCATGTTTCTGATTACGGCCTCGCTGCCGA
>CAJQLI010000290.1 GCA_905479125.1 uncultured Alphaproteobacteria bacterium
CCGGTGCTGGAAGTCTGGAAGGCCAAGACATCTGTCGTGTTCAAGCGGTCCATGGCAAGCGGCTATGCCGGTGTCGACAACCCGCTGTTCTACAAGGAGAACAACCGCATGCTGTTCGGCGATGCCAGGGACAGCGTTGACGGGATATTGCAGAGTTTGAAGAGCCAGGTTTCCGCTTGCCCGGCATGAAGCACCCATATGGAGAGAAGACATCATGACCGATGAACCCGTCCGCATCCTCGAGATTCCCGAGGACCAACTGACCGCTGAACAGAAAAAGGTATTTGACGACCTGGTCGCCGGGCGGGGGCGGCTGCTCACGCCCTACAAGATCTGGATCCATTCGCCGAAGCTCGCGGCGGGAATGGAGACCATCGGCACGTTTCTCAACAAACACGGCGCGCTGACCGAGCGCGAGGTCGAGCTCACGATCGTTATCATCGCGAGCCATTGGGACGGCGCTTATGTGCAGGCGGCCCACGTCAAAGCCTGCCTCAGGCTCGGTTATCCGCCCGAGGTCATGGACGCGATAAAGGCAGGCGAGACACCGGACCTGCCCGATGCGCGTGAAAAGGCGGTCTATGACCTGTGCCGGATCGCCATGGCGCCGGGCGGCGGCCCGGACGAGGTCTACGACCGGGCAGCGGAACTTCTCGGCCGGGATGGGCTTGCCGAGGTGCTGGCATTGCTCGGGTATTACTCGGCGGTTGCGATGGCGATGAAACTCCACCGCGTGCCGGTGCCGGGTTAGTGCACAATCCGTCGGTGAGCGGACCCCCCGGCGGGGGCCTGGGCGGTGCGATTGCCGTCGGGCGCGTTTTGCCTGCCACGGTTTAATGAGAAACAATCGACTGAATAATATTCACCAGATGACATAATTACGTGGCCCGAAAATTCCGATCCAAAGCCTCCAACAATAGAGGTGCTGATAAGGTCAGCAATCTGGGTTTCGTTTCCGATGGCAGTGGTATTCTTGTTCTATTTTTTAATGCCGGAGGAATGGCGCTCATTGTCGGATTATAATCTGAGCAACAATTATCGGGGTATCCGATTCATCCCAACAGCCCGGTAATTGAGGACGCTATTTGCCTGCGGAGAAGCCGTTTTGAGCTAAATTTAATTGGATATGGCGCTGAAAAGAGATGTCTGCTTAGGGCCGGAAGCGGCTGTTTTTCTACTTTTTCTAATGCCCTGTACCGGATGCACACCGGACATACCTGGAACCCGCCATCTGAACCGCGTCAAAAATTACGCCCCGGTCTTGTGCCGGGACGTCATCTTGAGCAGTGTTGCGGCTTGGAAATGGGCTCCCGGCCGACTGGCGGGGGCGTAAGAAGGTGATGCGTGGAAAGAATACGAAATGGCCTTTAAAAATCTGCGGGACTATCTCGCCCATCTGCAGGAACGCGACCTGCTGCACATCGTCGAGGACGAAATCAGCAAGGATACCGAGCTGGTGCCGCTGGTGCGCCTCCAGTTTCGCGGCCTGCCGGAAGACCAGCGTAAGGCGTTCTGGTTCAAGAACGTCACCGATGCGCGGGGCCGGAGCTTCGATGCGTCCGTGGTGCTGGGCTCGCTCGGCTCATCCCAGGAAATTTATGGCGCTGCCCTCGGCGTGACGCCCGACCGGATCGGCGCGAAATGGGCGAGCACCCATGGCAAGCCGCTGGACCCGGTCGAGGTTGCGCGCGGCGATGCGCCGGTGAAGGAATTTGTGTACTCGGGCGACAGCTTCGGCGAAGGCGTCGACCGGTTCCCGCATTTGATATCGACGCCGGGTTTCGATCCGGCACCGTTCCTGACGGCGGGCGTGTGGATCACCCGCGATCCCGAAAACGGGGCCTATAACCTCGGCATCTATCGCGGCATGGTCAAAGCGCCGGACCGCATCGGCTGCGCGACGGACGTGTCGACTCAGCATCTCGCCATCCAGTGGGAAAAGGCGCGGCGCATGGGCAAGCATCTCGAATGCGCGGTGTTCCTCGGCGGGCCGCCCGCTTTGTTATTAGCGGCCGCCAGCAAGGTGCCCTATGGCGTCGAGGAATACGGTGTTGCCGGGGCGCTGAACGGAGAGGCGATTGCGGTGGTGCCGGCGGAAACGTTTGACTGCATGGTCCCGGCGGAAGCCGAAATCGTGATGGAAGGAATCATCCGTACCGATATCCTGGAACCTGAAGCACCCTTCGGTGAGGCCAGCGGCTATCTCGGCCCGCGCAAGATGGAAAAGGTGTTCGAGGTCAAAGCGATCACGCATCGCGCCGACCCGGTTTACCAGGGGATCATCAGTGAATATCCGCCGAGCGAGAGCACGGTGATGCGCAAGGCCGCGTTCGATGCCATTTTCCTGCGGCACCTGCGAGACAGCTGCAATATCCCGTCCGTGACCAAGGTGGCCTGCCATGAAATGGCGAGCTGCAACATGCTTTTTGTCATCCAGCTCGACCGGCCGCAGCTCGGCCAGCCCTGGCAGGCGTTGCGGGCGGCGGCGGCGTTCGATGCGTCACTGGGCAAGATGTTTATCGCCGTGGATTCGGATGTCGACCCGGACTCGATGGACGCGGTGCTGTGGGCGCTCAGTTACAGCATGCAGCCTCACCGCGATGCCGAGATCATCCGGGGCAAGCTGCCGCGGCTCGACCCGTCGGTCACCCCGTCGGAGAACGCGGCCCAGTTTGAATACCCGGACGCGCAGGGAGCCTCCGCCATCCTGATCAACGCGGTGCGCGAACATCCCTATTTGCCGGTGTCCTTGCCGCGGGAAGACTTCATGGAAGCGGCGAAGGAACGTTGGGCGAAGATGGGCCTGCCGGATCTCGACCTAAAGGCACCGTGGCACGGCTACCCGCTATCCGCGTGGACGGACGAGAACGCCGAGGAAGCCCTGCTGGCGATCACGGGGCGGTATTTCGAGACGGGCGAGAAACTGGTCGGCTTGCGGAAGCCGACGGGGGAGTAGCTCTTAAAGCTCCTGCGCATCGATAAGCACAAAGGCGATCCGGCACGGTTCGGTGCCGCGATTGGCCCAGGCGTGGTTTGTGCCGCGCTGGACGATCACATCGCCTGCTTTGAGGTGTACTTCGTCCTCGTCCACCAGCATGTCGATTTCGCCTGAAATCACGATGCCGTAATCGACGCTGCGGGTCTTGTGCATGCCGGGGTGGCGCACAGGTCCGCCACTATCGGGATCAAGGCCCAGCTCTTTTTTCATTTCCGCGTTGCTGACGGACATATCGTCCGGCGTGAATTCGACAATACGGAACACAGAGCCACCATCGGGCGGGGCGACGCCGATTTCGCGGTCCGCCTTGTCGACGTTGCCGGAATTGTCGCTCGGGGTGGCGTCCTCGGCCCAAAGAAGCGTCGATGTCAGGCCATTTGCCGCTCGGATGCGGATGTTCTCGGCCATTCCGTCATGCGCGATGATGGCAGTGCCGTTCTCGTCATGTCCGGTAACGACCCGCCGTATTTTGCGTCCCATGTGATCTTCCTCCGTTTCCGGGATTATAGGCGGTCCTTCGGCTCTGCGCGATGGTAAGCGCCGTTGACAGGCCGCATCGTTTCCCGTGTCATTGGGCGATAAACTGCAAAGGTATGAGCATGACCGATCTGAATTACGACGATGCGCGGTTTGCAATCCGCGATGACCTGACAAAGGCGCATCGCGGCGTGTGGGAAAGGTTGTCTTCCCCCGGAACCTGGCTGACCGCGGATACCCGCGTCGCCATTATTGCCGAGGTGCGAAATGCGAATGGCTGTCCGATCGATGAAGACCGGCTTGAGCCCACGGCCGATTTTCGGGAATCGCTCGGTATTTCAGCGTTTCCGTCGGGCCGGGGCGAGGGCGGGAGCTGACGATGGATTTATCCCTGTTCTACCTGCCGACCTGGCGCGAAGGCTATGGTATGTCATTGACGCGCTACTACGAAGAGCTGACCGAGAGCGTGAAGCTGGCGGATAGTCTCGGGTGGGCGCGGGCGATGACGACCGAGCATCATTTCCACTATTACGGCGGCGCGGTGCCAAACCCGGCGATCATTCTTGCGGCTTGGGCGCGGGAAACGAAAAATATCCGCCTCGCACCGGCGGTTTCGCTGATGCAGCTGCGCGATCCGCTGAAGGTCGCCGAGGATTATGCGCTGGTCGATCAGTTGTCCGGTGGGCGCGTGGATATGGGCGTTGCCAAGGGGTTCGTGC
>CAJQLI010000291.1 GCA_905479125.1 uncultured Alphaproteobacteria bacterium
CCCAGCCATGCCCCAAGAGACAAGGCAACGCCTTCTTCCTCGGTCGTCAGCCGCGTTGTCTTGATGTGGTTATCAGCAAGACAGGATTTTATCAGTTCCGCATGCCCCGCATCGGGGACATAGCTGACCTGAGCGATATCAGCATCTTTCAGGGTTTTGAATATCGCTGCGGGCCAGGTTGGCGCCGCCGCCCGCTTTTTCTTCGTCGCCGCCATAACTGACCCGTCACTGTGGATAAATTTGATACGAAACTATGCTCCCCATCTATTATCCGCTTCGCCGCGCCAGTACAATCATCAACGCCTCATACAACGGTGCAGAAACGGTACAGACATGGCAATCGTCGAAGCGAACGGCATAAACATCAGCTACGAACTGGATGGGCCGGAAGGTGCGCCCTGGGTAACCTTCATCACCGGCATCACCAACGACACGACGATGTGGGACGATCATATCCCTGCGCTTAGTGAGAATTTCAGGCTCTTGCGGCTCGATTCACGCGGGCATGGCGGTACCGATGCGACATCGCCACCCTATTCGTTTGAACAACTGACCGGTGATGTCGCCGCCATCTGGGACGAACTGGGGATCGAGCGCTCTCACGTCGTCGGGATCGGTCTGGGCGGCATGACAACCGTCGCACTTGCCCTTCGTTTTCCGCGGCGCGTCTCTGCCATCGTGCCGACAGCCTGCCGGGTCGAGCTTGTTCCCGAATATCAGGCGATCTGGCCACCGATGATTGAAAAATCTGCGGCAGAAGGTATCGACGGTATCGTCGACATCACTGCCAACCGCTGGTTCCCGGAAGCCTTCAGGGAGGCAAACCCGGAAAAAATGGACACGGTACGCGCCATGATCCGCCGAACATCGCTTGACGGCTATCACGGCTGCATTCAGGCGCTGCTCTCGGTGGATTTCGGTGCAGAGCTTTCATCCATTCATACGCCGACCCTGTTCGTTTCCGGTGCGCTCGATGCAATTGGCGGCCCCGCGGACGTGATGCAGGAAATGGCGCAGACCGTACAGGACGGTCAACACATCTCCCTGCCCGGTGCTGGTCATATCTGCAACATCGCCAATCCCGCGGCTTATGACGACGCCTTGCTCAGCTTTTTTGAATCCCTATAGGAGCCTATTGCATGTTCAACCCGCTTAATCCTGACGGCGTCGCGCCGCCTGTCCGCAAATATGTCCACACGATGACCGTCCCTTCCGGCTACAAGCTTTTGAGCGTTTCCGGCCAGGTCGGCACACTTCCTGATGGCACGATCCCCGAAGGGATCGAGGCCCAGTCGGAAGCGGCGTGGGCCAACTGCCTTAAATGCCTCGAAGCACACGGCATGGGAATCGAGAATGTTTACAAAGTCGTTCAGTACCTGATTGACCCCGGACACCGCGATGCCCATTTCGCAATTCGTGACAGGTATCTCGGGGACCATGACATCACGTCGACCCTGCTGTTCATTTCTGCGCTTGCACAGCCGGAAATGCTGGTCGAGGTCGAGATATTTGCGGCGTCGCCCGAATGATCCGGCAATTTTCTTTCGCCGTCCTGGCGCTGCTCCTGACGACAAGCCCGGCGGCGGCTCAACGCCCCGTATCGGTCGACCTTGAACTGTCCTTCGTGGTCGATGCATCAGGATCCATCGACCAGGAAGAAATTCAGCTTCAGCGCCAGGGATATGCGGATGCCCTGACCAACCCGCAGGTACAGCGGGCCATCGCCAGCGGCTTCCTGCGGTCTATCGCCGTCACCTATATTGAATTTGCAGCAGATCAATGCGTATGGCAGTGGCTCGACTGGACAAAAATATCGGATATCCCCTCTGCCCGCGCGGCGGGCGCCAGGATCATGGCAGCCCCCCGGGAATTCTGTTCCGGCGGAAACGCAATCGGTGAGGCAGTGGCCTTCGCAACCAAATCGACCCTGGAAAACGGATTTGACGGCACGCGCAAAGTAATCGATGTGTCCGGCGACGGCCCCGACACAACGGGCGCCGTCACGGTGCAAGATGCGCGAGCGACCGCGCTGGCCAACGGCTTCACGATCAACGGGCTGGTGATCCATCGCCCGTCCATGCCCGACCTGGGCGATTACTACCGCGCCAATATCACCGGTGGGCCGCGATCATTCGTGATCCAGGCGAAAAGCCGACGCAGTTTCGCCGACGCCATCGTCAAGAAACTGATCCTGGAGATCTCAGATATCGTACCGGACCGACAGCAGGCAGAACGCTAGTCGTTCACCACGGCGATCATGTCGATCTCGATCATCATGTCCGGGTGGGCCAGACGGCTGACCTCGAACGTCGTCGACGTCGGCCAGCCCGGTCCGAGATATTTTTCCCGGATATCGACACATTCAAAAAATGCATCCATGTCGGTGACGTAGGTCACCGCCTTCACGACATCTTCGAGCGTCGCCCCGGCAGCCTCCAGCGCGTTCTTCAGGTTCTGTCCGACCTGCTCGAACTGGGCGCGCATATCGCCCTTACCGACCGTGTTACCGTCCTTGTCCCAGGCGAGTTGGCCCGAGGTAAAGACCATTCGCTGGCCTTCAACCGACACCGCGGTCGGAAACATGGCTTTGCCGTCCATAATGCGGGCATAGACGGTATCGGGCACAAAGTTTTCTCGTTTCGCAGACATCCGGCTTCCTCCGTTGGTGGTTTCGGCCCGGACGTCGCCCGGACCGGTGTGCGGTTTACTGACCGGTGAACTTCGCTTTGCGCCGCTCGGCGAAAGCATCAATGCCTTCGTTGTAATCGTGGGTCCAGCGCAGTTTCTCGTAGGAATGCCCTTCGATCTCCAATGACGTCTTCAGCGGTGAATCGTAAGCCGAGTTCAGCACCTTCTTCAAAGATGCCAGCGCGATCGGCGATAAGGCATTCAGCTTGGCGGCATATTCCTCGATCATGGTCTGCAGGCCTTCGGCATCGTCGGCAACGTCGGTCAGCAGACCCCAGTCATGGGCCTTCGGCGCGGGAATACGGGTGCCGAGCATCACCATATCCTTGGCACGGGTCAGGCCGGCAATCCGTGCGACGCGCACGCTGCCGCCGGAACCGGGCATCTGGCCGAGCGAGCTTTCCGGCAAACCGACCAGCGTGTCCTTCGTCGCAAACCGGAAATCGCAGGCCATTGCGAGTTCGAACCCGACGCCGAAGGCATATTTTTCCATTGCGACGATCACCGGCTTTTCAGCCCGTTCCGGCGCACCGATATTCCAGTGCAGGTCCGACATCTTGTTTTTCGGGATCTTGGGAAACGCCTTTACGTCACCGCCAGAGGTGTAGCAGCCATTCGCGCCCTTGATGATGATCACGCCGATATCGTCGTCCTCGTCCATTTCCTCGATCAGTGCACGGATCTGGGCGCGCCCGGTATAGGAGACGATGTTGAGCGGCGCGCGGTCGAGGATCAGGTAGCCGATCCGTTTTTCCGCGTCGACATCAACACGCAGCCCGTCAAGATTTTCGAGGACCGAAGCGCGCTGCTGAGCGTAATTCTTTTCTGCCATTTTTAGTTCCCTGGTTAGAGCGTTGAATCGAAATCGGGGTTTGGTTCATAGTCGCCGTCCCTCAGGAACCGGCGTAGAAGCTTGCCCGCGGCGGACCGCGGGATACGTTTTACAAAGACATAGGCGCGTGGTCGCTTGAACCGGGCCATCGTGCTCTCAAGGCACCAGGCATCCAGTGCCTCGGCGGAGCAATCCGCTGACGAGGGCTCGACGAACGCGACAATCTTCGAGCCCATGCGGTCATCCGGCATGCCGATCACAGCGACCTGTTCGACCAGCGGCGATGTGGACAACACGTCCTCGACCTCTTCGGGGTAGATGTTTTCACCACCTGATATGACCATGTCGTCGACGCGGCCGACAACATACAGTTCCCCATCTTCGTCGAAATAGCCGAGATCGCCGGTAAAATACCAACCATCCCGGATCGATTTTTTATCTGCGTCAGGGCGCTTCCAGTACCCGGCGAAAGCTTCCATCCCGTCCATCGGCACGATGATCTCACCCGACTCGCCGGTGGCCACAAGGTCATCCGGCCCGCTGCCGCCATCGGGGTCTGCCTGGACAATACGGATAATCTGACCGATCCCCGCGCGCCCGGAACAGCCCGGCTTTTCGGCCACGTGGTCACAGACCGCGAAACAGAATATTTCACTGGAACCGTAGAAATTATGGAAATGCCGCGGGCTGAACTCTTTCTGGCACAGCGCCGTCAGGTCCGACGTCATGGCCATCCCAGCGAAGCCGATATTCTGTACGCTCGAAAGGTCATACGCGCCGCGTTTTGGGTGATGCAGCATGTCGTGAAAAAGGGTCGGCACGAGAAAAAGCGTATCGATTTTCTCCTGCTGGATCATCTGCATAGCCACCTCTGCATCCCAGGTTCGCTGGCAGACCAGCGCCCCGTTCAACAGTATGGCCATCAGCATCGCGCGCACACCCATTGTATGAAAAATCGGCATGACGCAAAGGCTAGATTCACCGCGCTGATAATAAAGCTGGGCAATACAGTGGGTGGCTGCGAGCCGTTCAGCCCTATGCGAACGCGGCACACCTTTCGGGCGGCCCGTGGTACCGGACGTATAAAGCATCAGGCAGAGTTCGCTGTCATCGACCGCAGACGGCCCGTCAACGGGTGGTGATTTGAGAAGCACCTCGAAATCGCCCGCATCAATATCCAGGGAGACCAGCGCGACATCATCATGACGTGCGATCGCCTCGCCCGTACTCGCCCGCGTGGCCGCCTCAAAAGCAACGGCGACGGTATCTGCATCGTCCAGCACATAGGCGATTTCTTCTGCATTGGCCCGCCAGTTGAACGGCGTGAACACGAGGCCCAGCATTTGGCATGCCCAGTACAAGGTCGTGGTCTCGACACGATTGGACAGGACGGTGACGAAATGATCCCCCGCTTTCAGACCACGCGCCTGAAGGCCACCGGCAACCGCACAAATTTCTTCGTACCATGCCGCGTAATCCCGCCGTATCTCGCCGTCGATGACGGCCTCTGCACCGGGTTCGCGCAGCATATGCCGATAGAAAACCTCTCCGAGGTTCATTGCCCGCTGGCCTGCCGGATCGCCCGGACGATCTGTGTGTATCCCGTACAGCGACAGATATGACCCGAAAGCATGTCGCGGATTTCATCGTCAGTCGGCTTGGGGTTTTCCTGCAGGAACTTTGTCGACGACATCAATATACCCGCCGTACAGAACCCGCATTGCAGGGCACCGTTTTCGTTAAAGGCTTTTTGTAGCGTGTTCAGTGTGCCGTCAGGATCGGCCAGGCCTTCAACAGTCTGAATGTCCAGCCCGTCGCACTGCACCGCATAGCGCAAACAACTGCGCGTCGCCGCGCCGTCGATAATGGCGGTACACGCACCGCACACGCCGTGTTCGCAACCGACATGTGTACCATACAGACCGAGTTCATGGCGCAGGAAGTCTGTCAGCAACATCCGCGGTTCGGCGTATCCGGAAACGGCCTTGCCGTTCACCGTAATCGTGACACGCTGTTTTTGATCTGGTTTGATCCGCAGCATCAGGCCGCCTCCTGCTGTCCGGTCGCGTCATCGAAAGCCGCCGTGAGTGTGCGTGTGCCAAGTACGCGCACGAGCTGACGCCGGTAGTCCGCATTCGCCTGCAGATCGACCATCGGATCGACGACTTCGGCGATGGTATTCGCTATATCCGATGCGGTCGCCTCGGTTGCCGGCTTGCCGACGAACCCCGCAGTCGCCGCAACAAAGGGACGGTCCTCTACCCCGCCAAGGCCGACGGAAACATCCGCAATCGTACCATCACCGGCAACGGTTGCTTCTACAGCTACCGCCGCAATCGCAAAATCGCCATGGCGTTGGGCGAGTTCCTCAAAGGCATAACCAGTCTGTCCCCGGCGGATCGGCCAGGTCAGCCCGGTCACCAGTTCATCGGCGCGGCGATCGGTCGTCAGAAGACCCTGGAAAAACTCGCGCGCCGGAACTTCGCGGCTGCCGCCGGGCGATCGCAGGGTTACAGCACCCGAGAGCGTGACAAGTGTCAGTGGAATTTCTGCACTTGGATCTGCATGAGCGACGGATCCGCCCAGCGTCCCGCGCGACCGCGTCTGATAATGACCGACATGCGGTAATGCCTTTGCCAGCAGCGGCACGCCCGACATAAGGGCAGGCATGGCCATCGCCCCGGCCTGACGAATAAGCGTTCCGGTCCGGATCGTCGCGTCACCGGCATCAAAATTGCCAAGTTCGTCGATCCCGTTGATATCGATGAGCGCTTTCGGGCGCACAAGACGCATATTGAGCATGGCGCCGAGTGACAACCCGCCGGAAATAATGCTCGCGTCGCTGCCGAATTCCTTCAACAGCTCCAGCGCTTCTTCGACCGTGTCGGGCCGGCAATATTCGAACGCGACCGGTTTCATGAGCCCCCTCCGAATATCCGCCGGAAAAACCCGGGACCGCCGGAATTTCCACCGCCATCGCCACCGGATTTCAACCGCCTGTCAAACCCGCGGAAGAACTGACCGATCAGAAGTTTCGTGACCGTACCGAGCATACGCTGGCCGACTGCGGCAACCTTGCCGCCGACATTTGCGCGATAACTGTAGGAAAGTTTTGTTTTGCCGTTGCCGATATCTTCGAGGGTTACCCGGCCTTCACCTTCGCCGAAACCAAGCGCACCGGACGCCTTGCCGACAAGACGAACGCTCCGGGGTTCGATTTTGTCTTTCAGGTCGATTGCCGCGCTATAGGTGCCTTTTATACCGGCAACGCCGATCACCACCTCGGCGGTGAAGCTATCCTCGCCCGCCTGTTCCAGTTTTTCACAACCCGGCACGACAGCCGCAAGGGCATCAGGATCAAGAAGCATCTCCCACACGGTCGCGGGTGGTGCAGAAAGTTCGACCGACCCTTCGCCGGTCAATCCACCTTCGACCGCCCCCGCCTCGCGCGGGCCTTCGCCGACCTTGGCACGGGTTGAACCGGCGCGGCTGTATTCCTGCCCGTTCGCCTTGGCCCATGTCTTGTTCAGGGTCAGCGGCAGTTCGACATCGAACGTGCCAAGCGCATCAGCCGCCGCATTTGCGATTGCCGTTGGCGCCAGCATAGACGAGCCGTCACCCATACCCTTGGCCCCCAGCGTGTTGTGTGGCGACGGCGTATTGAAATGACCGATAGTAACATCAGGTACTTCGGGCGCGGTGATACAAAGGTAATCCGCAAATGTCCCGGCCTGCGGGTTGGCCCCGGCGTCGTAGACGAATTCCTCCAACAGCGCCCCGGCGATGCCATGGGCGAAACCGCCATATATCTGGCCTTCGACCACCAGTTCATTGAGCACATTGCCGACATCATGAACCGATACGTATTTGACGATCTCGATCTCGCCGGTCGTCCTGTCTATCTCTACCGCTGCAAGGTCAAAGACGTAGCCGAACGTGACTGCGCTCCCGACGCGGTCCTGATCGTCCGGCGCATCAAGCATCGGCGGGTTCAGGATTGTCGTCTCGAACAACCCGGGCTCCATCCCGTCGGGAAGTCCCGCCGGGTGCCAATGGGTCTGCGACGCGACACGACGGATCGGCAGGGCCTTTTCGGGGACGCCGACGACCCGGGCCTCGCCACCCACCAGTTCGACATCTTCGGGCGCAACCTCAAGGTTTTCGGCAGCAATAAGTTTGATCTTTGTCGCAACCTTTTCAGCGGTCTCGGCAATTGTGCCGACGACGACAGAAGAAAACCGGTTCGCATAATTCCCGGATGCCAGCGACCATGCGCTTGTCGCCGTATCCATCTCGGTGATCACGTCAATCTGATCTGGACGCAGTCCCAATGCATCGGCAACAACCTGTGCCGCCACGGTCTGATGTCCCTGCCCCGCCGGGGTGGAAACGGTTTTGACCGTCACGGACCCTGAAGGGTCTATGGAGACGGTCGCGGTCCCCAGCCCGCCGGACCGGCCACCTGCCTTGGCACGTTCTTCGGGTGTCTGCGCCAGGGTCACATAGGCCATATTAGAGCCCGACGGTTCAATTCCAGCCGCCATGCCAATACCGAACAGCTTGCCCTCGGCCCGTGCCTTGTCTCGCGCGGCTTTGAGATCGTCATACGCGGCAAGGTCCAGCGCCTGATCGAGACCAGCCTCGTAATCACCGGAATCGTAGAGCGCGCCGGCCGGCGAATCATACGGGAATTCTTCGGGCCGGATAAAATTGCGTCGGCGGATTTCGGCGGGATCAATCCCCAGTTCCTTCGCTCCGGCCTCCATCACGCGTTCCAGCGCGAAATAGAATTGCGGGCCGCCATAGCCCCGGTTGAGGCCAATCGGGGTTGTGTTGGTCACGACCAGCCGGTTCTCGACAAAGATATTCCTGACCCGGTAACAGCCGTTCGACGCCGCGTGCATCCGATAGACCGAAGCAGGTTCAGGCGCCCGCACATAGGCACCGACATTGACGATATTGTCGAAGCGGAGTCCGAGCAGCTCACCGTCCCTGGAAAACGCCGCTTCCACCCTGTCTGCACGGTCCGCCGCGCTGGAAGACCCGACGAGATGTTCCAGCCGGTCTTCAATCCATTTCAGCGGACAGCCGAGCAGCTTCGAACAGGCACCCAGCAGCACCATATACGGGAACATCGCCTGCTTGACGCCAAAACTGCCACCGGAATGCGGTGCCGTGATCAGGCGCAGCCGGTTACCCTGTACGCCGAGCGCACCGGTCATCAGCGCGTGCAGGATGAATGGCCCCTGAAAATTGGACCAGATCGTGTAGCGGTCAGGCTGTCGTTCGAAATTGGCGACAACACCGTAGGTCTCCATCGGGGTCGATGAATAGCGCGGGAACCGCCAGTCGAGCTTTACGACCTTGTCCGCCTGCGCAAACGCAGCGTCGGGATCGCCATAGGAGAAGGTGCGGTGATGCACCTGGTTGGAGCCCACATCGTCATGCAGCAGGCTTGCCCCCTCTTCCAGCGCCCGGACGGGATCCGCGACGGGCGGGAGGGACTCGTATTCGACGTCGATCAGTTCCATCGCGTCTTCGGCGACGTAACGGTCGGTGGCGGCGATGACTGCAACCGGCTCGCCCACGTACCGGACCTTGTCGACGGCGATAGGGAAAAACTTGATGGGTACGCGAACGGCACTCGGGATCGGATTAATCGCCCCTGCGATATCAGTGCCGGTCACTACCCCATGCACGCCGGGAAGCGCCTCGGCCCTCGACGTATCTATCGATATGATCCGCGCATGTGCATGGCTTGATCTCAGGATCGCGACATGACGAATCCCGGCCACCGGTTCAAGGTCGTCTATGAACCGGGCATTACCGGTCAGCAGCGCGGCATCCTCCTTGCGGGGATACCGCGCGCCGATCCAGCTATCGGGTGTGTCCACCTTGGAAATGGCGGGATTTCCTAACGGTTGTTGAGCGCCACTGCGGCCGAGCAATAATCGGCGACCATGGCGGTCAGCATATTGGACAGGTCTTCATTCTTCAGCGTGCCGTCTTCGTTGAATGCACCCGGTGCCTGAGCCAGGGTAAACATCTTCGGATAAACCCACGTGCCGAGTGCTTCATAAGCAATTCGCAGGCTCATCAGACCGCGCACACCGCCGACCAGCGACGGTGTCGCCGAAGACAACAGGATCGATTTCTTGTCGAGCGGCATGGGTTGCATGCGCGACAGCCAGTCGACCGCATTCTTGATGGTTGCCGGCGGCAGCCAGTTATATTCGGGCGAGGTGAGGATCATGCCGTCCGCGGCCGTGATCCGGTCCGCCAGCGCCTGGGCACCGGCCGGCACGCCAGAACCCTGCTGATCGTCGAAATTGTACATCGGCATATCGAACTCGTTGATACGCGCAAAATCTACTTCAGCGCCGTTCGCTTCCGCGACATTTGCTATGAGTTTGGATAGCTTGAGATTGACCGAATCCTCTCTAAGCGACGCCGAATAAACGAAAATCTTCATTCCATAGTTTCCTCTGAACAGGTTTGGTTGGGCGGACAATAGCGACCAAACACGCGGCGGTCCAATGCCTGGCCCGGGAAAACCGGCCGGGCTTGTGCGGGCGCGAATTCAGCCTATCCTGAAAGCCTGATCATCCCTTCCAGCCAGATCTGAATATGACTGAAACCCGGATTACCGAAGCTCTGGACCGACCCGATATCGAGGCGTGTTACGCTATCCGGATTGAAGTCTTTTGCGACGAGCAGGGCGTCAGCCGCGATCTCGAATTTGACGGGCTCGACGCCGAATGCCGTCACTACATCGCACGCATCGGCAACGATGCCGTCGGCACCGCGAGATTGCGCCCATTGGACGGCGGAAAACTGAAATTCGAGCGCGTTGCGGTTCGCGCTTCGCACAGAAACCGGAAAATCGGGCGGTCATTGATGGAACGGGCCCTGACCGACGCCGCTCGTTCGGGCGGGAAAACCGGTATTCTGCATGCGCAATCGGAAGCGGCGGCGTTTTACCTGAAACTCGGATTCATTCAGGAAGGCGGGACTTTTGACGAAGCCGGAATCCCGCATGTCCGGATGACAAAAGAGCTGGCGTAACCATGCCGCCATATACAGATTGATAGAGATTGATTATTAAGCTTTGGCAGGTAGATGGCTCGTCACTCACAGGGAACCGGACGTGACAGATCGTAAAATTATTATTGCAGGTGCAGGACTCGGCGGGCTCGCCGCTGCCGGCTGCCTTCTGAAAGCCGGCTACGACGTCGACATTTACGAACAGGCACCCCAACTCGGCGAAGTCGGCGCCGGCATCCAGATGAGCGCCAATGCCATGCATGTCCTCAACTATCTCGGCGTCGGCGACGAAATTTCCGAAAGGTCCGTCCGCCCTGCGGCGTATGTTTTCCGCCTGCACGACACAGGCGAGCTGATCGACCGGTTCGCATTGTCCGACGAACACCTGAAAATGCACAAGGCGCCCTATAATCAGGCGCACCGGGCCGATCTCCATCAAATACTGGCGAATGCCGTTCAGAAGATGAAACCCGGGGTCGTGCACCTGAACAAGCGCGCGACACATTTCGAAGAATCAACCGACCATGTCGAACTGTTCTTCGATGACGGTACGAGCGCCAAGGGAGATGTTCTTGTCGGCGCCGACGGTGTCAAATCCGTCATCCGCGATCAGATCGCAGGCGCTGTACCCGCCGTCTATACCGGCGATTCCGCCTGGCGGATCACCATTCCCAAAGACAAGCTCCCACCGGATTTTATGGAGGAAGTGATGTCTGTCTGGATGGGACCCGGGAAACATGCGGTGTCCTACTGGCTGCGCAATGGTGAACTTTTCAATTTCGTAGGGGCGGTGGAAACACCCGTCGCATCGGAAGAATCCTGGACCGCGAAATTCCCCTGGGAAGACCTGAAGGCCGATTTCGTCGGCTGGCACGAAGATATCCAGACGGTCATCGATCTTGCGGATCACGACCAGTGTTTCCGGTGGGCACTGTATAAACGACCTGTTGTCGATACCTGGAGCACCGCGCGGGCGACGATCCTGGGCGATGCTGCCCATGCCACCCTGCCCTATCTTGCACAAGGCGCCGCGATGGCAATCGAAGACGGTGCCGTTCTTTCCCGCGCTCTCGGCCAGGAAGACGATACCGCAGAGGCCCTGAAACTTTACCACCGCAACCGGGTGGAACGGACGTCCCGGGTCGTCGAAACCTCGGATGCAAACAGGAAGCTCTTCCATCTCGACAGCGTTGATGAAATCAGGAAGGCTTTTGCATCCCGGAACGAAGGCGACGACCGTAATGGATGGCTGTATTCCTACAACCCGCTGACGGTCGAACTGGCCTGACCGCCTACTTTACCGCGTAGAAGTAGATAACTCCCAGCGCGGCGGAAACGGCAAGCGTCGGGATCATCCCCGCCCTAAATCTGAGCGTCGCGATCAGCGCCACGACGGTTAGCGCCAGTATCGCCGGGTCGACGCTGCCGGGCGCCGGGATAGACGCCCGCACCACGCCGAAGGACATTTCGGTCACGTCGGCAAAGATCGTGTGTATACCGAACCAGACGGCCAGATTGACAATTACCCCGACCACGGCAGCGGTGATCGCGGTCAAAGCCGCACTCAGTAGTCGATTGCCCCGCAGCGCCTCGATATACGGGCCACCGAGAAATATCCAAAGGAAACACGGCATAAACGTGACCCAGGTTGTCAGCGCAGCCCCCGGCGTACCGGCGAGTACCGGGTCAAGAGCGCCGGGGTTGCGAAATGCCCCCAGAAAACCGACATGCTGCACCACCATGATCAGCGGCCCGGGCGTCGTCTCTGCCATCCCGAGCCCGTCCAGCATTTCACCGGGCGCGAGCCAGCCATAAACCTCCACCGCCTGCTGCGCTACATAGGCAAGCACGGCATACGCGCCGCCGAAAGTGACCACCGCCATCTTGCTGAAAAATACGGCTTCCTGGGTAAAGACGTTTTGCGGTCCCAGCATCGCAGCCAACACGGCAATCTGCCCAAGCCAAAGAGCAAGG
>CAJQLI010000292.1 GCA_905479125.1 uncultured Alphaproteobacteria bacterium
TCTATCATTTCAACCGTATCGCCCTTTACGGGCTGATGGCCAACCTTGTCGCCGTGCCGGTGATGGCGATGTGGATTATGCCGCTCGGGATCATCAGTTTTCTTCTGATGCCGGCGGGATTGGAAAGCCTGGCGCTGGTGCCGATGGGATAGGGCATATCAATCGTTCTGGATATCGCGGAGAGCGTCGCCACCCTGCCGGGTTCGGTGGCGCTTGTGCCCGCGATGCCGACAGCCGGTCTCGTAATCGTGGCAATAGGCGGGATATGGCTTTGCGTCCTGCGCAACAGGATACGCTTGTGCGCACTCCCGGTTATCACAGCCGGTTTCATGACCATCCTGTTGGTCAAAGCACCGGACATCATCATCAATCGTGATGGCGGTCTCGTTGCGATAAATCTGGGCGGGGGCAGGGTGGTGATGTCCCCTGGAAACGGTAATGGTTTCGAGCGCGATATGTGGCAACGCCGGCTAGCTGTTGATAGCCCTGATCCCTGGCCGTCCGGCGGAATCGACAGGGTGTCCCGGATCGGGTGTGACCCTTCCGGTTGCATCACAGAGATTGCCGGAAAGACCGTCGCGATCGTGTCTGATCCCGTATCTGCCATCGAGGATTGTCGCCGGGCGGATTACATTATCCTGCTGACGCGCATTCCCCGAAGGCTGTGTGATGACGAAAGGGTTGTCCTGTCCACATTTCACATCTGGCGGGACGGTGCGCACGCAATCCCTTTCGGGCCTGAAGGCCCCACTGTCGAGACATCCCGTGAAAGGCGCGGTGACCGACCCTGGAGCCGGGTTTCTGACAAGAGGCGGCAGTATATCGAATAGTATCTGTTCGTTTTAGTACTGGCGGACAAGTCCGACCAGCCGGCCCTGCACCCTTACCTGATCAGGCCCGAAAATGCGGGTCTCATGGCGCGCATTTGCCGGTTCAAGCGCGATTGACGCCCCTTTGCGGCGTAGGCGTTTGAGGGTTGCTTCGTGGCCTTCAACCAGCGCGACAACGATTTCGCCGTTATCGGCGGTATCTGTTCGCTGGATGAGGACCGTATCACCGTCCAGAATACCGGCTTCGATCATGGAATCGCCCTCGACTTCGAGTGCATAGTGATCTCCGCGCCCCAGCATGCCGGGCGGCACTTCGAATGTGCGGGAGCTGTCTCGGAGTGCTTCGATCGGTGTGCCCGCGGCGATTTTACCGTAGAAGGGAAGACCTACCATTTCCTCGGCGGCGGCGGCCGGAGCAGAAACCGATGCGGGGGCGGGGTCGGTGACACCGAAGCTTGCATCGACGATACGCGGTTCGAAGCCGCCCTTCGCAGGCGGATCATCAATCATGTTCTGGGGTTTTTTGAGGACTTCCAGCGCGCGGGCCTTGTGCGGCAGGCGGCGAATAAACCCGCGCTCTTCAAGACCGGTTATCAGACGGTGAATACCTGACTTGGATTTAAGTCCGAGCGCATCCTTCATTTCGTCATAGGAAGGCGGCACGCCGTCGGTATTCAGGTGATTGTCGATATAAGTCAGCAATTGATGTTGCTTGCGCGTTAACATTCAGTTTCTCCGTCGGGTTGCTCACCAAATATGGAACAAATCATAAACACAGGTGAATGTTCTAGTTTGGTTCTCCTGAACCGTCAAGAATCACGCGATGTTTGCGGTATTCAGATACTGAAGACGCTGTCTTTCAGGGCGATGAATTCCACAGCCGACCCTGCTTTTAGCGCAGACGCGAAGGGCTTTCGGATCACAAGGGCATCCGCGCGGGCGATTGTCGCAAACATGGAGCTGTCCTGTTTGCCATAGGGCGTCGCAACGATATCGCCCTTGTCGTCGCGGGAAAGGCTGGCGCGCAGGTAATCCTCACGCTCGTCGTTTTCGGGCAGGTCGGTTCCGAGGCGCGCAGTGCCGGTTTCAGGCAGAAGATTGTCCATGCCGAGCATCTTGCGGATCGCAGGGGCAAGAAAGATGATCGCGCAGACCAGTGATGACACCGGGTTGCCGGGCAGACCAATCAGGAATGTTCCGTCGATCCGACCGAACATCAGTGGTTTGCCGGGGCGCATTGCAATACGCCAGAAATCGACTTCCAGCCCGATATCGCCGAGCACGCTTTGCACCAGGTCATGATCGCCCACCGAGGCGCCGCCGGTGGTGACAAGGATGTCGCTGCCACGGGCGCCGGCGGCCAGGGCTCGAAGACCGTCTTCCTCGTCCGGGGCGATGCCCAGATCAAGCGGAGTGCCGCCCTGTGCGGTGATAAAAGCCGCGAGTGACAGCGCATTGGAACTGACGATCTGATCACGTCCGATCGGATCGCCCGGCATAACGATTTCGTCGCCGGTCGCGAGGATGGAAATACGCGGTTTGCGGTGAACATTCAGCCACGGCACGTTCATCGCTGCTGAGAGTCCGACATCTCGCGCTGTCAGTACCTTTCCGGATGGCAGGAGAACGTCGCCGGTCGCGAAATCCAGACCTGCGGGGCGAATGTACCTGCCGACAGGGGCCGTACCGTCTATGACGCGGACGACTTCATCCGATTGTTCGGTGTTTTCCTGAATGACGATTGTGTCGGCGCCTTCCGGGACCGGTGCGCCGGTAAAGATGCGTACGGCTTCACCCGCCCCGACACTGCCGTCAAAGGCGTGTCCCGCCGGCGCGTAGCCCACGACTTTGAGCGTTGCGGGCAGGGTAGCGACATCGACCGCGCGGACCGCATAGCCGTCCATTGCGGACATCGCCATCGGCGGCTGGTCGCGACGCGACGCAACGTTCCGCGCAAGAACCCGGCCGAGCCCCTCGGCCAGTGATATCTGTTCCGCGGGGAGGGGAGAGACAGCATCCAGAATGCGTTGCTGGGCCTCCGCGACGGGAAGCAGGTCCTTGCCGGCCATGGTTATTCGCTGGTCCCGAAGTCGCTGGACATAAATTCACCGGATTTTCCGCCTGCCTTATGGACCAGGCGGATATCGGTCAGTTGCATGCCGCGATCGACCGCCTTGCACATGTCGTAGACCGTGAGCGCTGCCGTCGAGACAGCGGTCAGTGCTTCCATCTCGACGCCGGTGCGGCCGCTGACACGGCAGGTGGCTTCGATATCGACGGCGTTTCTGGCGGGATCGCAGACCAGATCAACGTCGACCTTGTTCAGGGCGAGCGGATGACACAGGGGAATGAGGTCAGATGTCCGCTTGGCGGCCATTATTCCGGCGAGACGGGCAACGGAAATCACGTCTCCCTTTTTGACGGTCCCGTCGATGATGAGTTTAAGGGTTTCCGGTGCCATCAGCACTGTGCCGCGCGCGGTTGCCGTCCGATCGGTGATGTCCTTGTCGGACACGTCGACCATGCGGGCTTCCCCGTCATCGCCAATATGGGTGAGCTTTGCCATCTATTCGGCCGCCCGAAGTTGTTTCTGGCTATCCAGCAGTATGCGGGTTGCCGCCTCGACGTCATCCTGTCGCATAAGCGATTCTCCGATCAGAAAACACCGCGCACCTGAATCATACATCGATGCCAGGTCTTCCGGCGTATAGAGCCCGCTTTCACTGATGACCAGACGATCCGCATCGATGACCCGCGGCGCAAGCTGGCGCGTGGTTTCGATGTCGGTTTTCAGGGTTTTGAGATTGCGGTTATTGATGCCGAGAAGGGGGGATTTAAGCTTCATCGCCCGGTCCAGTTCCTCGGCATTGTGCACCTCGATCAGCACATCCATGCCCCAGTCGGTTGCCGTGGCTTCTAGCTCGGCTGCAAGACCGTCATCCAGTGCCGCGAGGATCAGGAGAATACAATCTGCACCGAGTGCCCGGGCTTCCGGAACCTGGTAGAGGTCGATCATGAAATCCTTGCGGATTGCCGGGAGCGAGACAGCGTCATGCGCTGCAATGAAATGAGCGTCTTCACCCTGGAAATAGGGGATATCGGTCAGCACCGACATACATGTGGCACCGCCATTTTCGTATGCCCTGGCAATAGCCGGGGGATCAAAATCAGACCGGATCAATCCCTTGCTGGGTGATGCTTTTTTAACTTCGGCAATCAGACCGTAACGGCCCGCATCCGCGGCGGCTTTGAGTGCGCGGTAAAAGCCGCGAGGTGCTTCTGCCTGTTTTGCAGCGGCCTCAACGTCGGCAATCGATACACGTGCTTTTGATGCCGCAACGTGTTCGCGTTTGTCGGAGCATATATTTGTCAGGGCGTCACTCATCGCCGGAGTCTTCCTCTTCTTCGATGATCACTTCGTGTGAAATCTCGATCATCCGGTCCAGCGCGGCGCGTGCTTTGCCGGTATCGATGCTCTCTGCCGCAACAGCCGCGCCGTCTTTGAGGGTGTCTGCTTTTCCTGCAACGATCAGGGCGGCGGCAGATGTGAACAGAACAGTGTCGCGATAAGCGCTGGGTTCTCCGGCGAGCAGGGCTGTGAGGGCGTCTGCGTTGAACTCGGCATCTCCGCCCTTGATGTCTTCGAGATCACAGCGGGGCAGGCCTGCATCCTCCGGCGTGACCTCGAAGGTCTCGACCTTGCCGTCCTTCAATGAAGCGACATGCGCCATGCCACTGGTGGCAAGCTCGTCGAGCCCGCCTTCGCCGTGAACAACCCATGCCCGTTCCGCGCCAAGTTCGGCCAGCACGTGCGCCATCGGCTCGACCCACTCGGGCGCGAATACACCGACCATCAGGCGATTGACCATGGCAGGGTTCGACACCGGCCCGAGCATGTTGAACACGGTGCGGATGGCCAGTTCTACCCTGGGGCCGGCAACGTGGCGGGTTGCGCTGTGATGTCGTGGCGCCATCATGAAACCGATTTTTGCGTCGGCAATCGATTTTTCGATCAGACGCATATCGGCATCAATATTCACGCCCAGCGCCATGAGGACGTCTGCTGCGCCGGACTTGGAGGACAGCGCGCGGTTCCCGTGTTTGGCCACGGGCACACCGCACCCGGCAACGGTCAATGCCGAACCAGTCGATATATTCAGTGTGCCGCTTCCATCGCCACCCGTGCCGACGATGTCGATTGCATCCGGCGGCGCGGAGATTTTAAGTGCCTTTGCGCGCATAACGGTCGCGGCAGCCGCGATCTCAGTTACGGTCTCGCCCCGCATGCGCAGACACATCAGGAACGCGCCGATCTGCGCAGGCGTCGCATCTCCCGACATGATTATATCAAAGGCGGTTTCTGCCTCGTCGCGATCCAGTTCCCCACCGTCTGCGGTTAGGGCAAGTAAGCTTTTGAAGTCCATCGACTCCCCGATCCGGTCTCTAATTCAGAGTGTTTATAGAACACCTTGGCCAAGAGCGTTAGTACGCGGAAACGCAGCTGCACGAAACGGTTTTATGGTCGGACCCTGAAAGTCGAAACTATTCCTTAACCATAAACACCTGAAAATAACGCAGGATCATTTTGATTCCGGGCGAACCGTTTTGTGGAAACGCATTCAGCAACTTCTTGAGCCGTTGACCGGGCCATGCCTATGGCCGGTGCCGGCCGGGCTTTCTGTGGGAGGCGCGTTGCTCGCAGCGTTCTCGCTGATGCAGCCTGACCTGCCATCGGGTTCGAGCCCGCAGCACCACGTCCATTCGTCACCGGTGATGGATCAAAAAGCTCCATTTGCTCCGTTGAGGAGCTCGCAGACGCTGCTACTTCAGTCCCGGCCCGCCACCCTGGAAGTCGCGCAAGGCCCTGATAACAAGGCCCGGCGAGATGTTCCCTCAGTCAAAACACCTGTCGCGGTCTCGCGTGTAAACCGCATTATCGCCGCAAAAACGAAACTGCGTGAGGTCGAAAGCCCGCGTCGTCCCCGGATTGCGATCGTTATTGATGACATGGGGTTCGACAGAGACAATTCAGCCCGTGCTTTGCGGCTGCCGCCCGAAGTCACGCTTGCCTACCTGCCATTTGCGCCCGAAGCCGCAGCCCAGGTCCGCCGTGCCCGTCTGAAAGGGCATCCGGTGATGCTGCATTTGCCCATGGAGGCACCGGATCACGGTGGCAAACCAGGCGTTAATGTATTGTCGGTCGCGTCTAGTCCTGAAAAGCTAAGGCGCCAGTTGACGGATATTCTGGGCCGTTTCGGCGGTTATACCGGCGTTAATAATCATATGGGCAGCAAGTTCACCCGAAACCGGGCGAAAATGGATATCGTGATGTCTGAACTCAGAAAACGCGGACTGTTTTTTCTGGATTCCCGCACAAGCGGCGGGTCGGTCGGTGGGGCTGCCGCAGCCGATGCCGGAATTCCCTACGCCGTTCGCGACGTTTTCCTCGATCATGAAGCGGATCCTGAAAAAATAAGAGCCCAGATTGCGGAAACCGAACGTATCGCGCGCGCAACCGGTCAAGCGATCGCTATCGGCCATCCGCGTACTGCGACGATGAAAGCCATCGCGCCCTGGGTGGCGCGATTAAAGGAGAGAGGCTTCGAACTTGTGCGGCTTGATACCCTGTTGAAGCGGGACATCGGGAAAAAACTGGCGCAGGCCCGGACGGGGGAATAACGTCGGAACGACCCCATTTCTCGGAGAACCCGCTTTGATCCGCCCATGTACCAATGCCGATTTCGACGCAATCCTGGCTATCATCAATGACGGCGCACAAGCCTATCGCGGTATTATTCCAGCGGATCGTTGGAAAGAACCCTATATGCCGGCGGATGAACTTCGGCACGAAATAGCCTCCGGCGTTTCTTTTTCAGGTGCCGAAGCCGGCGGCAGTCTCGTCGGGGTGATGGGGGTTCAGCCGGTGGACGACGTTATTCTGATCCGCCATGCATACGTGCAGACCAATCTGCAGCAGCGGGGCGTGGGCTCGGAATTACTGACCCACCTAGTTTCAAACGCACCGCGGCCCGTTTTGATAGGTACGTGGAAAACGGCGAGCTGGGCTTTGCGGTTTTACGAGAAGCACGGCTTCGGCCTGGTCGAAGGCGATGAAAAAAACCGGCTGCTTAACCGCTACTGGGATATCCCGGAACGACAGGTTGAGACGTCTGTCGTGATGGCGGACCCACGGGCTCAGGCCGAAATCGTTCAGAAAGATCTACCGCCTCGTGAAGACGGTGATGACGGTATCGATATATTTAATCTCTGACCCCTGAACGGGGCGGCTCTGATTACCGGCTGCCGTATCCCTGGCCGGAGAAATATGCTTCGAGACCTGCCTGATTGACGGATACAGAATATTCATTGCGAAGTGCCCGCGTGTATTCCGACAGGACGTCATTCGCAAGCGCGCTGGTGAGCGTTTCCTGAAGCCGCTTGAAGTCACCATCATCCGCGGGAGGTGGATTGTTCTGGATATCCTTCATACGGGCAACCGCATAACCGTCAGCGGTCTGCTGCATGACGATATCGCCGGTTTTGGCCTTGAACAGGGCCGGCAGAAGCGGGCGCGGGATGATGTTGTCCGTGCCGGTGCCGAAACGGGAAACCGGTTTGCTGCTTTCCACAGCCAGATTGTACTTCCTGCCGGCTTCCGCAAGAGGGGTCCCGCCTTTTGCTGCGTCGCGAATTTCCTCTGCGGTTTTTTTCGCGATATCGTTCAGTTTCTGGGTTTTCCAGGCGGCGACGACGTCATTGCGGACTTGGTCAAGCGGCCTCTTTGCAGCTTCAATCACTTCATCAACGCGGACCATGAAGTAGCCACCGTCAGCTGTCTCGACAAGATTGCTCGTCGCGCCTTTGTTCAATGAGAAGGCTGTCTCGATGAACCGTGCGTCTTCCGGAAGGCCGGTTGCTGCTCCGCCCGACTGAACCTTTCGGGCAATATCGATGGGGCGGGTTTTGGTTATACGGATGCCCGCTTCCTGTGACGCATCTTCTATCGATGCGCCGCCGGCGAGGGCGTCCTCAACCCGGTTTGCCCGGGTAACGAGATCATCCTGTGCCATTTCCTGTGACAGGTCGTTGACGATCGTGGTGCGGACTTCGGCGAGCGTGGGCTCTCGTCCGGGCTGAATTTCCGTCACGCGCAGGATGTGCCAACCCAAAGGTGACTTGGTGGGCTGCGTGAACTGTTCTTTCTGCAAGGCAAAAGCGGCAGTTGCGAGATCGGCCAGCAGGTCGGATGCCGTTACCATTCCCAGTTTGATCTCGTCGGCGGATTTGCCCGTCGTATCCTTGGCAACAGCAGCGAAACTTCTTCCTTCGGTGAGAGAGGCATATGCCTTTTTCGCAGCGTCCTCATCTTTGATCAGGATCTGTTCGAGCCGGCGCCGTTCCGGAACGGACAGACCGCTTAACCGGTCCTCGTATTCACGTTGAATTCTTTCTTCAGAAGGCGAGAGTTCTTTGGCGACCTGTACCGGGTCCATATGAAGGATGGAGAAACGGCGATATTCCGGCGCTCTGAACTGATCGGCATTCTTTTCGAGATATGCGTTGAGATCTGCATCGGTCGGATTCGGTGCGCTTGCAGCTGACGCACGTTTGATTTTGATGACATCGGCAGAGCGGCGTTCGTTCCTGTAGCGATAGACCGTCTCTGCGAGCTGCGGCGGAGCTGCCGCACCGGCAGTAATAACCCCGCCGATGTAATCCTGTTGTGTGTCCTGACGGATCGATGCCACGTAAGCTCGTTCAGAGATACCGTTATTCGCAAGCGTTATCTGAAACATTGAGCGGTCGAACTGTCCAAGAGCATTGCGGAATGCCGGTTGACGCTGGATCTGCTCGATAACTTGCTCGTCACTGACCAGAAGCCCCAGGTCAGAGGCCTGCAATCCCAGTAACCGGCGCGAAATAAGGCCGTTCAGGGTGGAATCCGCGAGCCCGAGGTTACGGGCCTGCTGGGCGTCGATATTTCCGATACGGGCACGGATACGGTTCATTTCCCGCTGGAACTGATCCTGGAATTCACGCTGCGTTATCGCCGTGCCGTCGACCTCTGCGACCTGGTTGATATTGCCACCCGGTGTGACCATATCGCCGATGCCCCAGACCGCGAAGCTGATGATCAGCAGAACGGCGAGTATCGTGATGACAACTTTGCCAACACCTTTTTTCATTTTCTCGAGCAGCATTCGTCCTCCAGTACTTCTCCGCGACGCAAGCGGAAAAGTCGTTTTAAAGCGCGCGCATCATAGGCAGGCCCCCATTGGGCGGCAAGGCAATCCGTCGTGATCGGTCCTGAGACCGGTTAGTGGGCCAGTAAGCCAAGATAATTGGCTGTGTGTCTGCCATGTGTTAAAAACCGCGCCGTCCCCTGAAATATGCCAAATGGATAGTAATGACCCAATCTCTTCGCCAACTGATCGCCGGAAACTGGAAGATGCATGGCACAACGGCCTTTGCTTCCGATCTTGCCGGTTCCCTCGCAGATAAGGCATCTGCCGCAGGAAACAACGGGGTCGATATGCTTCTTTGCCCGCCGTCACCGTTAATCGCTGCCGTTCGGGGGGCTATCGGCGAGTCCGGGATCGCGCTCGGCGGCCAGGATTGCCATGCAGCGGAGCAGGGTGCCCATACCGGGGATATATCGGCGACAATGCTGGCCGATGCAGGCTGTTCATATGTGATCGTTGGCCATTCCGAGCGGCGGGCGGATCATGCCGAAGATGATGCGGTGGTTAAAGCAAAGGCCGCAGCGGCGCAGGCAAGTAACCTGGTGCCTGTTATATGCATTGGTGAAACCCTTGCGGAGCGGGAGGCCGGCAGGGCTGTCGAAGTGGTCACCGGCCAGCTGCGCGGCTCTGTTCCCGAAGGGGCGTCTGCATCGAATATCGTTATCGCCTATGAGCCGGTCTGGGCGATTGGGACGGGGCGGGTCCCGACGCTCGCAGATATCGCGGAAGTTCATGATGCTGTGCGGGCGGCGCTTGCAGACATTGCCGGTGATGCTGAAAAAGTGAGAATTCTCTACGGCGGGTCGGTCAAACCGGAAAATGCGGCGGAAATACTGGCTGTCGGTAACGTGAATGGGGCTCTGGTCGGCGGTGCGAGCCTTAAAGCGGATGATTTCTGGGGGATTGCCGAGGCGGCTGCATAAGCCTTGAGATACGGGAAACACTACCGGCAGGCCGTAATCGCCAAATTATCTGGTCAAATGTACAAATTGGCATTACATCTCCGCCGCGTAACTAAGGCTGAAAGCTCATGATCCAGGTTCTGTTGATAATCCATCTCTTTCTCGCGATAGGTCTCGTGATCGTCGTGTTGCTGCAGCGAAGCGAAGGCGGCGCGCTCGGTATGGGCGGCGGCGGCGGTGGCACTATGGGCGGTCTTATGACGACGCGCGGGTCAGCGAACCTGCTTACGCGGGCAACCGCTGTTATCGCGGCGTGTTTCCTGACGACCAGCCTTCTGCTCGCTATTCTGTCTTCGTCGAACCGTGCACCGACATCTATACTTGATCGTCCCGGTGCGCCGCAGACACAGCAGACAATTCCGGCGCCGATAGCGCCGATTGTGCCCGCTGTGCCGGTCGCGAAGTAGATATCCACAGAAACGATTCGTTTTTTTTTGAAATAGCCTTCTTGGCGGGGTTCGTAATCCCCCAGAAGTAATGTAGTTTGCCACTCCATGACGCGGTTTGTATTCATCACCGGCGGCGTGGTTTCATCACTCGGCAAGGGGTTGGCCTCGGCTTCCCTCGGCGCGCTTCTTCAGGCGCGCGGCTATCGTGTGCGACTGCGCAAACTGGACCCCTATCTCAACGTCGATCCGGGCACCATGAGCCCGACCCAGCATGGCGAGGTGTACGTCACCGATGACGGTGCCGAAACAGATCTGGATCTCGGCCATTATGAACGCTTTACCGGCGTTTCTGCGCGTCGAACGGATAACGTCACGACCGGGCGGATCTATACGAATGTGATCGAAAAGGAACGCCGCGGCGATTATCTGGGGGCGACCGTCCAGGTAATTCCGCACGTGACTGATGCGATCAAGGAATTCGCGCTCAGCAACGTCGATGACGAGGATTTCGTTCTTTGTGAAATCGGCGGCACGGTCGGCGATATCGAGAGCCTGCCTTTTCTTGAAGCAATTCGCCAGTTGGGCAACGAGCTCGGGCGCGAACGCTCCATGTTCCTGCACCTGACGCTGGTGCCGTACCTGAAATCCGCGGGTGAGCTGAAGACCAAACCGACCCAGCATTCCGTCAAGGAACTGCAAAGTGTCGGTATCCAGCCCGATATGATCCTGTGCCGTTGCGAGCAGGATATTCCAGCAGGCGAACGCCGCAAGATAGCGCTGTTCTGCAACGTTCCGGTCGATAACGTGATCAGCGCACCCGATGTGAGTACGATTTACGAAGTGCCCATCTGTTACCATGATCGCGGTATGGACCAGCAGATGATCAAGCATTTCGGTCTGGAAGAACCGGAGGGTGATCTCGACCTCAGCCGCTGGACCCATATCATCGACAGCGTGAAAAACCCCGAGGGTGAAGTCACGATCGCGGTTGTCGGGAAATACACGGACCTGCTGGATTCATACAAATCACTTGCCGAGGCGTTGGATCACGGCGGGATCGCAAATAATGTTCGCGTGAATATGAACTGGATCGATTCCGAGATATTCGAATCCGAAGACGCCGTTCATCATCTGTCCGATGTGGAAGGTATTCTGGTGCCGGGCGGATTTGGCGAGCGTGGCGCGGAAGGCAAAATTGCCGCCGTGAAGTTTGCGCGCGAACACAACGTGCCATATTTCGGCATCTGTTTCGGTATGCAGATGGCCGTGATCGAGGCTGCGCGAAGCCTTGCCGGAATTGAAGGCGCAGGATCGACGGAGTTCGGCGCCTGTACAGATCCGATTGTCGGCCTGATGACCGAGTGGACCCGCGGAAACGAAGTCGAACGGCGTGCGAGCGGGGATAATCTCGGCGGTACGATGCGGCTGGGCGCCTATGACTGCACGCTGGCCGATGACAGCCTTGTCCGCCAGATATACGGCGAAACAAACATCAGCGAACGGCATCGTCACCGCTACGAAGTAAATATCAATTACCGCGACCAGCTGGAGGCCGCAGGCGTCAGGTTCTCCGGCCTGTCACCCGACGGTATCCTGCCTGAAATAATCGAATTACCGGACCACCCCTGGTATGTGGGCGTTCAGTTTCATCCTGAGCTCAAGTCGAAACCTTTCGACCCGCATCCGCTTTTCACCTCGTTCATCCGCGCTGCGATGGACAGGTCGCGTCTGGTCTAGGGCATGATATCTCCGAACCGTATCGAGATCGGCAACGTCACAGTCGCCAACGACGCGCCGTTTGTGTTGATCGCCGGGCCCTGTGCGCTGGAAAGCCGCGCGCATGCGATGGAGATGTCTGCGGCGCTTGTTGAAATCACGGCGAAGCTCGGCATCGGGCTCATCTATAAAAGCTCTTTCGATAAGGCGAACCGGACATCTCTGGACAGCCCGCGTGGCATGGGGCTGGCTGAAAGCCTGCCGATCCTCGCCGAAGTACGCGAAACCCATGGCTGCCCGGTATTGACCGATATCCATCTGCCGGATCAATGTGCCCCGGTTGCGGAGGCCGTGGACGTCATCCAGATTCCCGCATTTCTGAGCCGCCAGACCGATCTGATCGTCGCCGCCGCTGAAACCGGTAAAGCCCTGAATATCAAAAAGGGCCAGTTTCTTGCCCCGTGGGACATGGCGAATGTCGTGAAGAAAGCCCAGGCGGCCGGTAATAACAGGGTGATGCTCTGTGAACGCGGCGCATCGTTCGGCTATAACACGCTCGTTTCCGACATGCGCTCGCTGCCCATTCTGGCCCAGACCGGCTGCCCGGTGGTGTATGATGCGACCCATTCGGTCCAGCAACCGGGCGGGCAGGGGAATGTCTCCGGCGGCCAGCGTGAATTCGTCCCGGTTCTTGCCCGGGCGGCCTTGGCCATTGGCGTCGGCGCGGTATTTATGGAAACCCATGAGGACCCGGATAGCGCGCCTTCGGACGGGCCCAACATGGTCCATTTGAAAGATTTGCCGGCCATTTTGAAGACTCTGGTCGAAATCGATCGTATCGCCAAGGCGAACCCCGTCGAGATTTGACCTGTATCTGACTGAATACCGGCGTGAGACGTTGCGCTCAGTGGGCGTGAACGCTATCAATCCGGCCTTAACTTCAAACGTTTCCCCGGGGAAAAACCATGTCTGCCATTGTTGATATTCACGCCCGCGAAATTCTGGATTCGCGCGGAAATCCGACCGTCGAAGTCGAAGTAGAACTCGAAACCGGTGCAGCGGGACGTGCTGCGGTTCCGTCCGGTGCGTCGACGGGGGCGTATGAAGCAGTCGAGCTGCGTGATGGCGATAAGGGCCGTTATGGCGGGAAGGGTGTCCTGAACGCCGTCGAAGCCGTCAACACCGAGATTTTCGAAGCGCTGTCTGGGATGGATGCCGATGAGCAGGCCGTTCTGGATGAGCGGATGATTGAACTGGATGGGACAGAGAACAAGGCGCGCCTCGGGGCTAACTCAATTCTCGGGGTCAGCCTGGCGCTCGCGAAAGCGGCAGCAGACGATGCCGGTTTGCCGTTGTACCGATATGTCGGCGGGGCGGCAGCCCGTGTCTTGCCAGTACCGATGATGAATATCCTGAATGGCGGGGCCCATGCGGACAACCCGATTGATTTCCAGGAATTCATGATCATGCCGGTTGGCGCGGATAGCCTGAACGATGCGGTACGCTGGGGCGCGGAAATTTTTCAGGCGCTCCGGAGCAAGCTGGCACAGGCAGGCCATAACACCAATGTCGGCGACGAGGGTGGTTTCGCGCCCAACCTGGGCGGCACGCGCGATGCGCTTGATTTCGTCATGCAGGCGATTGAGGAAGTAGGCTTCAAACCGGGCGACAATATCCAGCTGGCGCTTGATTCCGCTTCGACCGAATTCTTCAAAGATGGGAAGTACCATCTTGAAGGAGAAGGGAAAATCCTTTCTTCAGATGAAATGATTTCTTATTACGAAGAGCTCTGCAATGCCTATCCGATTGTTTCGATCGAGGATGGCCTGGGCGAAGATGACTGGGAAGGCTGGTGTGCATTGACAGCGGCGCTCGGCGATCGAGTCCAGTTGGTGGGTGATGACCTGTTCGTCACCAACCCGACGCGGCTGCGCGACGGCATAGAGCAGGGGGCTGCGAATTCGATCCTGGTGAAGGTGAACCAGATCGGCACGCTGACGGAGACCCTTGCCGCTGTAAGCATGGCGCACAAATCATCCTATACGGCCGTCATGTCTCATCGTTCCGGCGAAACCGAGGATACGACGATCGCCGACCTGGCGGTTGCGACGAATTGCGGACAGATCAAGACGGGATCGCTGGCGAGGTCGGACCGGCTGGCGAAGTATAATCAGCTGATCCGCATCGAAGAGCACCTTGGACCGGCGGCGATTTATCCGGGGCGGGATATTTTTGCCTAAGGATTGAATTTCGAGTCAATTAAAAATTGTGAGTCTTCTGGCCCCGGTTTTCTGCGGTTATCCACAATAATTTTCGTTATCTGAGTCTTTTTTCTTGACCTGACGAATCGAAATGTGATTCGATTCGATTATGGGAGCAGCACACGAAATCAAACGCAGGTCGCGCCGGATGATCGTTCCGATCGTCGGGGCGCTGTTCGTCTGTTATTTCCTCGTTCACTCCTTCCAGGGTGACCGGGGTGTACTGGCATGGATGCATCTGCAGAAGCAGGTTACCGTGGCGGAGCAAACGCTCCAGGAGACCCGCACCGTTCGGACGGACCAGGAAAGGCGTATTTCGCTTCTGCGATCCG
>CAJQLI010000293.1 GCA_905479125.1 uncultured Alphaproteobacteria bacterium
CATCCAGCGCGACTGTATCGAACACGGGCTCGATGCACCGCGGGTCGGCACGGTGGTGAAACAATACGATGAAGCCTTTGCCGATATGGAACGCCAGCTCGACGACATGAAATGGCTGTCGGGCCGCGATTTCGGCCTCGCCGATATCTGCATGATCCCCTATGTGAACCGGCTGTCATTAATTGCCATGGACAGCCTGTGGACCCGCAACCGGCCGAACGTCACAGACTGGTTCGCCCGCGTCCAGGCACGCCCATCCTTTCAGGAAGCCGTCACCCGGTGGATGACCGATGACGACCACGACCGGTTTATCGTTCCGCGTGACGAGGTCGAGGGGAAGCTGTGGGAAGTGCTGGCGGTATAGGAGTATGCCAACGTGCGGGCCATAATGCCGCATTGCACTCTCCCGAAATCCGTTTCATAGTCTGATCATGTCGTCTGCCCTGCCCGTCCTGATTGTTATCGCAGCACTCGCCACCTTTGGCGCGCTGGCGTTCGGCCTTGTGTCCATGGTGCGCGGTGGCGAGTTCAATGCCCGGAATTCCAACAGATTCATGCGGTTACGGGTACTTCTGCAGCTGGCGGCGCTGATTCTGATCGGGGTCGCGTTCCTGTTCTCGAGCAAGTAAAAGCGCGGCCGGACCAGGCTTCAACGCTTAACCGGCGCTTCCTTCGCAATCGCAGCATTCATTACCGAAACTTGACAACCGGCGCGACTCTAGTAGTTTTCGCACCTGCGAGATAACGCCCTTCCAGACGCGCTCCTGTCGGCAGCAAATGGCGCATGGAAAGGCCCTCAAAACCGGTGGCTGCCCCCATATCTGAGAGAAATTGACCGATGAAACTCCTCGTCGCCGTCAAACGGGTGATCGATTACAACGTCAAGGTTCGCGTCAAAGCGGACGAGACCGGCGTTGAGACCGCCAACGTTAAAATGTCCATGAACCCGTTCGACGAAATTGCCGTCGAAGAAGCGGTTCGCCTGCTCGAAGCCGGAACCGCGACCGAAGTGATCGCCGTGTCCATGGGTGTTCAGCAGTGCCAGGAAACAATTCGCACAGCCCTTGCCATGGGCGCCGACCGCGGCATCCATGTGAAAACCGACGAAGAGCTGCAGCCGCTGGCCGTCGCCAAGCTGCTGGCGAAGATCGTCGAGAAGGAATCACCCGACGTGGTGATCCTCGGCAAACAGGCAATCGACGACGATTCCAACCAGACCGGCCAGATGCTGGCAGGCCTGCTGGGCTGGTCGCAGGGCACATTCGCCTCGAAGATCGACCTTGCCGAGGGCAAGGCGAACGTAACGCGCGAAGTCGATGGCGGGCTGGAAACGCTCGCCATCAACGTGCCTGCAATCATCACCACCGATTTGCGCCTGAACGAGCCGCGCTACGCATCGCTGCCGAACATCATGAAGGCGAAGAAAAAACCCATCGAGGAGATGAGCCCCGAAGACCTCGGCGTGGACGTCGCGCCGCGCCTGACGACGCTCAAAGTCACCGAGCCCGCGAAGCGCGAAGGCGGCGTAAAGGTGGAATCGGTCGCCGAACTTGTCGACAAACTTAAAAATGAAGCGGGAGTCATCTGATGGCAGTCCTGGTCGTCGCCGATCACGATAATTCGGCAATCGTTCCCATCGTTCTGAACACCGTCACCGCCGCCGCCGCTATTTCCGGCGACGTGCATGTGCTTGTTGCCGGAGAAGGCAGTGGTTCCGGCGCTGCCGTCGAAGCCGCAAAGATCGCGGGTGTTTCCAAGGTGATCGCTGCTGACAGCGCCGCCTACGCGCACCAGCTGGCCGAAAGCATAGCCCCCCTGGTCGTCGGCCTTGCGGGCGGATACAGCCATATCCTGTTCCCGTCCAACACGTCGGGCAAGAATATCGCCCCGCGCGTCGCCGCGCTGCTCGATGTCGCGCAGATTTCCGATATCGTCGAGGTCGTGTCGGAAGACACCTTCGTGCGCCCGATCTATGCCGGCAATGCCATGGCGACCGTCCAATCGTCGGATTCGGTGAAAGTCATCACGGTGCGCGGCACGGCATTCGCCGCCGCCGAAGCCGAAGGCGGCACAGCCGCCGTTGAAGCCGTCGACGCTGCAGAGGATCCCGGTCTTTCAAGCTTCGTCGGCCAGGAACTTACCAAGTCGGAACGGCCCGAACTGACTGCGGCCCGGGTGATCATCTCGGGCGGGCGCGGCCTGCAATCCGGCGAAAATTTCGAGATCATCGAAAAGGTTGCCGACAAGCTCGGCGCGGCCGTCGGCGCGTCACGTGCCGCTGTCGACGCCGGATACAAGCCGAACGATTACCAGGTCGGCCAGACCGGCAAGGTCGTCGCTCCGGAACTGTATATCGCGGTCGGTATTTCAGGTGCGATCCAGCATCTCGCGGGCATGAAGGATTCCAAGGTCATTGTCGCGATCAACAAGGACGAGGAAGCGCCGATCTTTACGGTCGCCGATTACGGTCTTGTGGGCGACCTGTTCAAGATCGTGCCCGAACTGGACGAAGAACTCGAAAAACAGGGCATTACAGCCCGCTGACAATTCGGGCGGGGCAATACCGCCTCCGCAAAAATACGATGGCAGTGTGTCATTTTTCCCGGGCACGCCGATAACACAATCGGCGGGCGCCGGAGAATAAACATAGGAGAACAGTTAGTGTCTGACATTCAGGATCCGGGGGCCACTCCCGAAGCCATGAGCATCAAGAAAATCGGCGTGATCGGCGCAGGGCAGATGGGATCCGGTATCTCTCATGTTGCGGCCGTTGCCGGCATCGATGTCGTTATGAGCGATATTTCGCAGGAGCAGCTCGACAAGGCCATCGCGACGATCGACCGCAACCTGGAACGCCAGGTACAGCGTGAAAGAATCAGCGTCACCGACAAACAGGATGCGCTTGAGCGGCTGTCCGGCTCGACCGAATATGCCGCATTGAGTGAGTGCGATATCGTGATCGAAGCCGCGACCGAGAACGAAAGCGTCAAACGCGAGATCTACAAGGCAATGATCCCGTCACTGCGCCCCGACACCATCATCGCGTCGAACACGTCATCGATCTCGATCACCCGTCTCGGCGCGACCACCGACCGGCCCGAACGCTTCATGGGCATGCATTTCATGAACCCCGTGCCGATCATGCAACTGGTCGAACTGATTCCCGGCATCGCTACCGACAAGGCGACACATAAAATCGTCGAGGGCCTGACATACCGTCTCGGCAAGACCCCGGTCATCTCGGAAGATTTTCCCGCTTTTATCGTCAATCGCATCCTGCTGCCGATGATCAACGAAGCCGTTTACACGCTGCATGAAGGCATCGGGTCGGTTGAAGATATCGATACGGGCATGAAGCTCGGCGCGAACCATCCGATGGGCCCGCTGGAACTCGCCGATTTTATCGGCCTGGATACCTGCTTTTCAGTCATGCAGGTGCTCTATGACGGGCTTGCCGACACCAAGTACCGGCCCTGCCCGCTGCTTGCCAAATACGTCGAAGCCGGTTGGCTCGGCCGCAAGACCGGCAAGGGTTTTTACGATTATTCCGGCGACCAGCCGGTGCCGACCCGCTGATCGCGGCCGACAAGACAACAAAAACCCCCGGGTGCTGCCCGGGGGTTTTTTTATGAGTAAATCCGGAAAGCGTGCCCTACTCGGCTGCCTGTGTCGGCACCGCAGCCATATCCGGTTCCCACCGACCGTCGCCTTCCAGCGCCATTGCGGCCGGCATAACATCCTTTGCAAAACGTTCCATCGACGCGACGGTCATGTCATGCGGCATGCTGCCGATCTGGAACATACCGAGGAAATACCCCAGCCCGACATCCGCATGGCAGGCCGCCAGCTTTTCGCGGACCGTGTCGGCACTGCCGACAATGATCACGTCACGTTCCATCAGCGTCTCGATCGTCAGGCTCGATAACAGGCTGGACTTGGTTTTCAGCACGCGTTTGTAGGAATCGATCGACATGTATCCCGGCGGCAGCAGCATGGTTACCGGGTAGCGCAGCAGCTTGTTGAAGAACAGCTCCACGTGGGGGCGCGCCTCTTCGATTGCCTGCTCATCTGTTTCGCCGACATAGATCGGCGCCGCCCAACCGAGCTGCTCCGACGTCGCCGTATAGCCGTGATCATGTGCAACCTGACGATAGGCGTTGTGAAAACGCACGACGTTCTGGAACGGCGAATAGGTCTGCAGGTAGGTGTATTTTCGATCGGGATGCGCCGCCCATTCGATGGTTTCGGTCGACCCCTGGCTCGGCACCCAGATCGGCGGATGCGGATCCTGAAAGGGCCGCGGCCACGTGTTCACGTATTCGAAATGATAATGTTTCCCCTCGAATGCGAAGGGACCGTCTTTGGTCCATGCCTGGATGACAAGGTCATGCGCTTCATGGAAACGTTCATGGCTGACCGCCGGGTTGGCACCCATCGAGTAATATTCGCAGCCCAGCCCGCGCACCATGCCACTGATCAGACGCCCGCCGGTGATGCAGTCAATCATGGCATGTTCTTCGGCAAGCGTCTGGGGGTGGTCTCGGATACCGAACGCATTACCGAGAATGGCGATCTTGACCCGCTCGGTCTGGCGCGCCAGGGCCGCCGCCATCACCACGGGCGACGGCATCAGACCATAGGCATTCTGGTGATGCTCATTGACGCAGACCCCGTCAAACCCGAGTTCCTCGGCATATTCGAGCTCGTCCAGATACTTGTTGTACAGCTCGTGACCCTTCACCGGATCAAAGTTGGTATTCGGGTATGTCACCCAGCAGGTGTCGTATTCCTGATCGTAATCCTGATCGATGCAGGCATATGGCATCAGGTGAAAGAGAAAGACCTTCATCGGTGGCTCCCGTTATTCGTCATTCGCTTATTCCGCTGCGACTTTTTCGCCGGCACCGAGCTGCTTTACCGCCGGCATCACGTGTTCGGCGAAACGCTTCATGCTGGCGACGGTCATGTCATGGGACATGGAGGCGATCTGGAACATGCCGAGGAAGCTTCCGACCCCGGCTTCTCGCTGGCAATATTCCAGCCGCTTGCGCACCGTATCGGGGCTGCCGCAGATGACGATACCGCTATCGATCAGTTCTTCCAGCGTTCGCGACTTGGACATACCGCCCTTATGCTTCATCACGTTCTTATATGACCGCAGGCTGAGATAGCCCGGCGGGAGAAGCATTTCTGGTGTCATGCGCAGGAATTTATTGAAGAACGCTTCCACGTGCGGCCGCGCTTCTTCCCTGGCCTTTTCGTCGGTTTCACCCACGTAAATCGGCGCTGCCCAGCCGACCTGAGAATCCTGCGCTTCGTAGCCGTATTTATCGCGCGCGACATCGCGGTACATCTGCAGGAACTTCTTCACCGCTTCGAACGGGCTGTAGGTCTGCAAATAGGTGTATTTGTGATCGGGATGCGCCGCCCATTCAATGGTCTCGAGGGAGCCCTGAGACGGGCACCAGATCGGCGGGTGCGGTTTCTGGAACGGACGTGGCCACACATTCACGTATTCGAAGTGAAAATGTTTTCCCTCGAACGCAAACGGGCCTTCCCGGGTCCACGCCTGGATGACGAGTTCATGCGCTTCGTGGAACCGTTCGTGACTGACAGCCGGGTTGGCGCCCATTGAATAATATTCCGCCCCGATACCGCGCACCATACCGCTGATCAGGCGGCCACCGGTGATGCAATCGATCATGGCGTGTTCTTCGGCGAGTGTCAGCGGATGTTCGCGAATGCCGAAAGCATTGCCGAGCACCGCGATCTTGACCCTGGACGTGCGCCGCGCCAGCGCAGAGGCCGGCACGATCGGCGACGGCATCAGTCCATAGGCATTCTGATGATGTTCGTTGACGCAGACTCCGTCGAAACCAAGTTCCTCACCCATCTCCAGTTCGTCGAGATAGGTGTTGTAGAGGTAATGCCCCATCTTGGGATCGAAATTGGAATTTGGATAGACTACCCAGGATGACTTGTACTGTTTGTCATAGTCCAGATCGAGACACGCATATGGCATCAAGTGGAACAGAAAACACTGCATGGCCGCTTCCCCGGTTGATGAGCTTGCAAGGGATTATACCGGGTTTGGACCGGAACAAAACCTGGCGTGAGCCAAGCCAATGAACACACCCCGCATGATCAAATAAAAAGCAGAACCTGCTTATTATTTACGCATGAACTTGCACACCCCCATCGGAACGCACACAAAACCCGAAATAAATATTTCTGAAAAAATTAATAGACGTTAAAGGCGTTGTTAGTTACTTTTACTCGCTTGTTGCGGAAACCAGAGTAGACGCCATGAGCACTCCAGAACATATCATACTGACTTCGCACCCACCGGGGGAAAGCGGTAAGGCTTCTCCGATCAACTGGGGCGCCAGTGATCCTGCCGAACGCGGCCCGATCATTGGAACGGTCACCGATACGGCAACGCGGAACACGATCGGTACCCATTCGGGCAGTTATTCCGTCTATCTGGCAGCATCTGTCGCCGCCGGGCGGCTGAATCCCGACTTCAAGCCTGATTTGCACAACACGTCGCCAATCGTCGCGATTGGCCCGTATCCGCAATGGTCCGAACCGGGCAAGATCGTCTCGATAGATCCCTTCGGGCATATGATCACCGAATATTTCTCCGAACAGCTGGCCGCCGGAATCAATATCCGGCCGACAATCGCCGTCACCCAGGCGAGGCTGTCGATGCTGGAATTGCGCGAAGCCATCACCCACGGACGTCTGAAGGCCGACGGCAAAATCCTGATGGAAAACGGCGACGTCCATGTCACCAAGATCGCGGTCGACCCCGTCTGGCACCTGCCGGGGATGGCCAAGCGGCTTGGCTGCGATACCAGCACCCTGCGCCACGCCCTGTTTACCTATACCGGCGGGATGTATCCGGAACTCGTCACCCGGCATGACCTCGAAGTTTTCCTGCCGCCGATCGGTGGCGTTTCCGCCTATATCTTTGGTGACCCGACGACCCTTGCGGATAAATCCGTCCCGCTGGCCTGCCGCGTGCACGATGAATGCAACGGCTCGGACGTGTTCGGCTCCGACATCTGCACCTGCCGCCCGTATCTGACGCACGGAATCGAGATATGCGTGGAAATGGCACAACAGGGCGGCAACGGCCTTGTCGTCTATAACCGCAAGGAAGGCCGCGCCCTTGGCGAGGTCACGAAGTTCCTCGTCTACAATGCCCGCAAGCGTCAGGAAGAAGGCGATAACGCCGCCAAGTATTTCGAGCGGACCGAGTGTGTTGCCGGTGTTCAGGATGCGCGGTTCCAGGAACTGATGCCCGATATCTTCCACTGGCTCGGCATCCAGCGGCTCGACCGCTTTGCGTCGATGAGCGACATGAAGCACGACGCGTTATTCGGTCAGGGTATCGAAATCGGCGAACGCATCGATCTGCCGGAAGAACTCATCCCGGAAGACGCGCAGGTCGAAATGGAAGCGAAGAAAGCGGCGGGCTACTTCACGCAGTCCGACGTGAAGGACGCGGAAGCCCTGAAAAACGTCAAAGGGCGCGAATTGCTGTGAGCGCCCCCGCGAGCCAGGCCGCTGCTGCCGACCCGGCAGCGGCTGTCCACGATATTATGACCCCCGAGGCTGTCAGGACCCGCTGCGGCGAAATCCTTGCCGCCGGCCTCGATGGAGAACTGACCTGGTTCAGCGTCGATCCGACACGTTTCAAGGAAACCGCCGAGCGCGTCGTCGCAGAAATCCGCACCAACTATCCGGCGCTGGATGTCCCTTTTCACAGCCGCTGGCGGCATTTCGAATTCAATGGCGTAGATCTGTGGGCGGAACGCGCAGCGCAGGCCGGCCTCGACGGGACCGCTCTCGCGGCTGCCGCGGGTGACCTTGCAATTATCTCCGTTTTGCTGGATGCAGGCGCAGGCCCCGACTGGGCTTATACCGACACGGATACCGGGCTTCGGCTCGGACGTTCAGAAGGGCTCGCCCTCGCAAGCCTGAGATTGTTCGAGGCAGGCATCCTGAGCAACGATCCGAGTGATCCCCTGCGCGCGGATGCGGATGCGCTGATGGCTCTAACCCCGGAACAACTGGGCGAGGCATTTCAAGTCACCCCGGAGAACCCGCTTGTGGGGCTGGAACAGCGCGCCGGTCTGCTCGGAAAACTGGGCCAGGCCGTCACCGGTCGACCGGATGTCTTTGGCGCAACCGGTGCTGTCCGGCCCGGTAATATCCTTCTCTGGCTAGGCACACGCCAATCCATTCAGGCCCGCGATATTCTGATCGCGCTGCTCGACACGCTGACCGAAATCTGGCCGTCACCGGTGCGTATCGGTGACATTCCCCTGGGCGATGTCGGCCGGCATCCAGCGATTTCACGCACGAATTCTTCGGACGGTATCGTGCCATTTCACAAACTGTCGCAATGGCTGTCCTATTCGCTGATCGAGCCGTTGCAACAATCGGGGACAACAGTCACCGATCTGGACGGGCTGACCGGCCTCGCCGAATACCGGAATGGGGGGCTGCTTATCGATACCGGCGCCCTGTCACTGAAAGACCCGGCGCTGTCCGAACGGGCACACCCGCCATCGAGCGAACTGATCGTCGAATGGCGGGCGTTGACCGTCGCGCTGCTCGACCGGATTGCCGATGATGCGCGTGCAATACTCGGCATGAATGCCGAAACGCTGCCGCTGGCAAGTGTCCTGCAGGGCGGGACCTGGTCTGCCGGCCGTCGGATCGCCACCGAACTACGCGACGGCGGCGGGCCGCCACTGATCATTCAAAGCGACGCAACCGTGTTCTAGGGGAAATACCGTGACCAACCAGACCATCCGGGCGACGAACGCCACCATCGAAGTCGTCAACCACCCGTTGGTGCAGCATAAGCTTACACTGATCCGCGACAGTAAAACGGACTCCGCGCTGTTCCGAAGCGGTCTGCGCGAAATCAGCCAGTTGCTGGCCTACGAAGTATGTCGCGACCTGGAGCCTGAAAAGGTGGAAATCAATACGCCGCTGGAATCCATGAGCGGGACACGGGTCGATGGTGGAAAACTCTGTCTCATCTCTATTCTGCGGGCCGGCAACGGCCTGCTCGACGGAATGCTGGACCTGATGCCGACCGCCGGCGTCGGCCATATCGGGCTGTACCGGGATCCCGATACCCATGTGCCGGTGGAGTACTACATCAAGCTGCCGGAACAGCTTGAAGAACGCCTCTGTATCGTCGTTGACCCGATGCTGGCGACGGGCGGGTCAGCCACCGCCGCCGTTCAGCGGCTAAAACAGGCAGGTGCGAAACGCATCAAGTTCGTTTGCGTGGTTGCCGCACCGGAAGGCGTCGAAGTGTTTACGAAAGCGCACCCGGACGTGCCAATCATTACCGCGTCGATCGACCGTGAACTGGATGATCAGGCCTATATCCGCCCGGGTCTCGGCGATGCGGGTGACCGGATGTACGGCACGAAGTAACACCTGGCGAAGGGGCTTCTATTACAGATAGCCGTTGTCACGGTACCAGTCGGCAGATTCTGTCAGGGCCCGCGCGGCCGGACGCGGGGCGTAGCCCAGTTTTTCGCGTGCCTTGTCCGATGAATAATACATATGCTTCGCCGCCATCTTCAGTGCATCGACCGTCACCACCGGCTCCCGGCCGCTGACGCGTGAGATCTTTTCCGCGAGCCAGGCAACCGGAAGAAGCGGGGCACGCGGCAGTTTCAGCCACGGACCGGACCGCCCCACATGATCCGTGACCGTCTGTATGATATCGCGCAGGGTCATGTTGTCGCCGCCCAGAATATACCGCTCTCCAATTTCACCCTTGTCATAGGCCAGTATGTGGCCCTCGGCCACATCGTCGACATGAACCGCGTTCAGCCCGGTATCAAGATATGCCGGCATCCGGCCCTTTGCGGCATCCAGCACGATCCGTCCCGTCGGCGTCGGCTTGATATCGCGCGGCCCGAACGGGGCCGACGGGTTGACGATAACGACGGGCACGGATTCATCACGCACCAGTCGCATCACTTCCTCTTCAGCCAGGAACTTGGATTTTTTATAATGACTGATCATGTCATCGACGGTCGCGACTGACGTCTCGTCGGCGATTCCGGTGCCGGGTAACGGATAGAGAACAGCGACGGAGCTGGTGTAAACGAAGCGGCTTACCCCGGCATCACACGCCGCCCGGATCAGATCACGTGTGCCGTCCACGTTTGCGCGGTACATCGATGCCCCGCCATCGGGCACCCAGAGCCGGTAATCCGCTGCGACGTGAAAGACCGCATCGCACCCCGCAACAGCGGGTTTAAGGGTTTCTGGTTGGGCAAGGTCGCCTTCGACGATCTCGACCGAGAGCCCTTCAAGGTTACGGCGGTCGCTGGTGGGCCTGACGAGGACGCGGATATCGTGGCCGTCCGCGGCCAGACGCCTGGCGACTGCGGACCCGACAAAACCCGATGTTCCGGTCACAAGCGCACGCATCCCGCTAGCCCTTTGGTTCGCGCAACCTGCGCATCAGGTCGCTGATATTGATGATGGTAAAGATCAATGTACCGATGGTGCCGGCAACAAAGAAACCCCATGTCCCGGTCAGCCAGATAATCGGCAGGATCAAATAGATCCCGTCCTCGGCTTCAATGCGGCCAATCTGCGGATAGGGGTCCGGTGCGACGCCCGTCCACGTTTCGACACGGAACTGCAGCATCATGTTGATAACGATAAAGACCATCGCACCGCCCGCCAGGAATAGCGCCCAATCTCCCGCACCGTTCCGCCATTCGGCATACCCCATGCCGAGAAACATCGTTCCGTAACAGGCCGTGCCGGTCAGGGAATCGTACATTGCGCCAATAGGGGATGTTTTGCCGCTCTGGCGTGCCAGTTCACCATCCATGTGGTCGATAAAACGCGCGATGGTCACAAGTCCCGCCGCCCAGAGCGGCGCCGAGCCTTCTCCCCAGGCGAACAACACCGAGGCGGCGAGCCCGAGGATCAGGCTCAGGGTCGTGATATGGTTTGGCGTAACCGGTGTATTGATCAGCGGGCGCACAAGAATTGCACAGATCGCCTGATCATAAGGGACAAGCTGGCCCGGCGCCTTCTCGGTCATGACTCGGTTTCTCGGTCCGGCCAGAGCTGCATCAATGCCGGCAGAACAACCAGCGTACAGACCAGCGTAAGCCCAATAGACAGCACCAGTAATTCGCCCATGCTTGCGGTGCCACGATGACTGGACACCGCAAGGCTCCCGAAAGATGCGATCGTGGTCAGCGAGCTGAAAATGACCGCCCGCGGCGTGGTGGTCGAAAACGCCGCCGCGCCGGAGTGTTCTTCCCGCGCGCGGGAAACAAGGTGTATGCCGCTGGCAACTCCCAGCCCCATCAGCAGCGGCAGCACAATCACGTTGGCAAAATTAAACGGCATCGACAGCAACACCGTCGCTGCAACTGTATAAAACGCTGCCAGCACCAGGGGGATAAGGACCAGCAACGTATCCCGCACGGATCGCAGCACCAGGAAGATCATCAGCGTAACGGCGAAAACCGAAATCAGAGCGGCGGTAACAACCGAGTTGACGACTGCTCGCCCCGCTTCGAGAATTTCCACCGGGCTGTCCGTCGCACCCGGCGCAACCGCGCGCACGGCCTGGACAAAGCGCTTGAGCGCCTCGGGGTCTTCGAGATTTTCCACCGGGTACACCTGAACCCGGGCCCGCCCGTTCGGCGCAAGATAACGATGCAGAATTTCCGGCGGCAAATCTTTCAACGTGACGGGACCGGCATCCAGCGTTTTTTTCAGGCGCTCCACCTGCGGCAAAAAATAGCGGAAAACAGCTGTTTCAAACGCTAACTGCTTCTCCGCGCTCTCCAGCGCCCCAAAGGCGGCACGCAGCCGGGCCGACGCTGCCGCAAGCTCGGGCAGGTCGTGGGCTGCGCCACGCACAAGCGTATCAGCCAGGGTCGCGAATGATTTTTCCCTCTCCGCAGCATCGATTTTCTCTGCCGGGCCGTTGAGCCGGAGCGGCGCCAGAAAGATATTCAGATCGTCGATCATCGCGAGTTTTGCCGCCTGCTCGGTCGGCACAAGATCGGTCGCGGTCACGGTCTTGTCGACCTCAGGGAGCTTGCGAAGTTCGTTCGCCATCTCATAAGCACCGGACAACGACGGCGCAAGCAGTTCAATCGTATAGGGCGACGACCCTGCCGTAGCAGCAAGATCGCGGAAGGTACTGACGGATTCGGTCGACGGGTCGCGCAGTTTGATGGGATCAAGATCGAACCGGGCGAATGGAACGGCGGCAGCTGCCGCGCCACCGAGAATGAGCGCTGCGATCGCGATACGCCGGTCCGGCAGAGGCAGCGGCTTTTGCGCCTTGGGCGCGGCCCCCATCTCGCCCGGTGGAAATGCCGTCATAAAGGCCGGAATTACCGTGAAGGTGGCAATGAAGGCGATAAACATGCCGACACCCGCAATCAGGCCCAGTTCCGACAGGCCGCGATAGTCGGTCGGCACGAACGAGAAGAACGAAATAGCCGCAGCAATCGCGCATAGGCCAAGCGGCCACGCCAATCCGCGCCCCGTGCGCCGTATTGCCTCATCCGGAGCAACGCCGAGATCATCTGAACTCATCCGCTCCTCGCGGAACCGCAGCGCAAAGTGGATTCCGAAATCCACACCAAGACCAATAAACAGGACAGCGAACGCAACTGAAACCAGATTCAGATGACCGATCGCCAGGGTCGTAAATCCCGCCGTCCAGACAAGCCCGACGATCAGAGCCGCGAATATCGCAAGCACCAGGCGCAACGAACGGATACCCCATGCCAGCAGCAGCCCGACCAGCACCAGACTGACAAGCCCGGCATTTTTCGCCCCTGTCGTGACACTTTCAAGCTCTTCGGTCGAAATCACGACGCCACCGGTCAATCGCACCGTCACGCCGTTCTCAGGTGTCAGGCCGGACTCCCGCGCAATCGAGCGAATACGCTCCATCGCTTCGGCCGCGGGCGAGAGCGATGTGAAATCAACACGGGGCTGGGTGATGATCACACGCCGCGTGCTGCCTTCATCCTGCTGCCCCCCGATCAAAGCGCGCCAGGACAGGGCCGCGGGTGCTCCCTGTTCAATGGAGGTCGCAACGGCCGTCAGACTGTCCAGTACAGTTGCGAGACGTGCCGCCTGATCCTTGTCCTCGACACCGTCAACGGCATCGGTCAGCACAGTACCCAGACCACGCAGCGAAGGATCGCCCGAAAGTTTGACGAGAAATGCCTGAGAATCGGCGATTTCATCAGACAGGTCCTCGAGAGCCTCCCGGTCGAGATAGAGAAGACCGTTTCGCACAAAGAAGGGGTTTGTCTCCGGCGAGAAAACGAGGGGGAAACTTTCCCGGTCGGCGCGAAGTTTTGTCGCGAGTATCGCGGTCGCCTCGTCGGCACGATCGGGCAGGTCTGCATCTACGACGATCGCGACATTGTCGGAAAGCACCGGAAATGCCTCCCGGAACGCCTTGTAGCGTTGGCGAAATGGCAGATCTTCAGAGATCATGCCAGCAGTATCGGTATCGATCTTCAGGTTTCCAGCTGCGTAAAATCCGGAAAGAGCGGTCAGAACCAGCGCCCCGGCAAGCACGACCCAGGGTGACATCTGGCCATAGGAAACAATTGCCGCCATGAAATTTCCGAACGGACTGGAGTCCCCCTCACCGGCACTGATGCGCGGCCCCGACATCAGCGGTTTCGCCGCACGTGTCCCGCGGCTTCCCAGATGGCATAAAGCAGGTAAAGCGGCGTGCCGATACCGGCAGCGGCGATAAAGGGCGGCATCGCCCCAATCCAGGTAATCGGCCCGACAGCATAGAGCGTGTCTTCTATTTCGAAGCCGCCGCGAACAGTCTGTTCAGTGGTTTCCTTGCCATAGACCGTTTCCTGCCACAGACGGATCGAAAAAATCAGCGCAACCGAGACGCCCGCGGCGATACCGCATGGCACCGCCCAGTCGCCGAGCCAGGTATCACGGAGACCGTACCCGGCGCCGATAAACATCGCGCAATAGCTCGACATCGCCCCGACATGGTCGAAATAGTGGCCGAAAGTACTGGTCTTGCCGGTTGCCCGCGCAAACTCGCCATCGACATGGTCCATCCACACGGCGATCATGAACAGGAACGACCCGCCGAGCATCGCTGACCACGAGCCTTCAGCGTAGAGAAAGCCGGACGCTATGCCCACCACCATGCCAAGCGCCGTCAGTGCATTGGGCGAAACAGGCAAGCCTTTGATGACACGCACAACAGATTTAGCAATGCGTTGATCATAGGCAATCACGGGTTTTTGGCCGGGCCCTGATTTATCTGTGCTGATCGCCATACCACTCCGTTCGGACACAGCTTTAGAGGATGCGGTGAATCGTGTAAATCACGCAGCTTGCTTGCTGCCTGCGGACCGCCGTCATACCATAATTGAAAAGAGGAAACGCTGATGTTCACACTCAGCCATACAATGCCGGTGAATACTGAAAAACCCAGCCTGAACCAAGCACAGATCTGGCAGGGATTGTTACTGAAGGCGGAAAATCCGGTTCCCTTTCTCGATGCGATGAGCGCGTGCACGGTCATTGACCGGGGCGATAACTGGCTGCTGCGGAATTTTACCCTTCGGGGCGAGGAAATGCAGGAGCGCGTTACGTTTGAGCCGAAAAACCGTGTGACGTTCGAGCGCACGAAAAGCAGTGCAATGGGCACCATCCTGAACGAAATCGTTACTCTGGACGACGGGGATATGGGGCTTCGCTTTACATTTACGCTCGACGTTGACGGGCTGGTCGATGGCAGCCGGGAAGAGACAGAATTCGCGGAACGCATGTCCCGGAGTTATTTTCAGGGCGTGGGCAGCACCCTGGCAGAGATCCGGCGGCAGGTGGAATCCGGCGAGATGAATACCCCATAAGGAAGACAATAGGCATCGTTTCAGATAGATTTCAGGTCTGGATGTCAGCTTGACCGCGGAGATTTCGATATGACGGCGTTAAAACGTATCAGCGGACTACACCATTATGCCTATCGTTGCCGAAACGCGGAGGAAACACGCAGTTTCTATGAGGATCTGCTTGGTCTGCCGTTGGCGCATGTGATTCAGGCAGACACCGTTCCCAGCACCGGCGCCTTCAACCCCTACGTACACCTGTTCTTCGAATATGCGGATGGCAGCTATATCGCGTTTTTCGATCTGGGCGATGAAACTTCATGTACCCCGGACCCTGAAACCCCGTCCTGGGTAAATCATTTCGCCATGCAGGTGAAAACCGTCGCAGAAGTCGAGGAATGGAAAAAACGGCTTGAAGCCGCGGGTATCGATGTCGTCGGGGTAACCGACCACGAATTCGTCAAATCGGTCTATTTTTTCGACCCCAACGGCATCCGCCTCGAGATCACCTGCGAGGTGATCGGCGAAAGCGAACGCCAGACCCATCGTGACGAAGCGCATGCGGCACTAAAGGCATGGACGGACACCCGCCCTGCACCGCAGACGGAATTCTACCAGTTCAAAAAAGACACCATCGACGCCTGATTATTGCCAGCCGGAGCTGCAATCAATCAGCAAGGTTCGCTGTGACCTGCTCAACCCATTCTGCCGATGCACCGGTCGTTTCAAGCTCGGCCCGTGCCTGCGCCCTTGTCTGAAGAACAGATCCGATCACGTTCGGGTTGTCGCCTTCGGCAGGCTGGCAGCAGGCTTCCATGCGAACGCCATTTGGGTCCATGAAATACATTGATACCAGCCCGGGAAGTATATCTACCGGACCATCATAATCGACACCTGCCGCGCCCAGGCGTTGGCGCAGCGCTTCCATCTGGTCGGGGGTTACCGTGAAGGCGCAATGCTGCATGCCGCCGATGTCATCCCGATCGGATGGTTTCTTTTCACCCTTTGGAATTTCGAAATAGGCGAGCAGGCTGTCATTTCCCATATCAAAGAAATAATGCCGGATTTCCTCGTAAGGCGGATTTCCCCGGTTTCCAGGCCCGATACCGACACCGGGCGGGACCTTCATCGCATGTACCAGTGGCATGCCGACAACATTGACGAAAAAATCCGTCGTCATCTGCATATCTTCGGTAGTGAGCGCCAGATGATGAATGCCGCGGGATGCCAGTGGATACGCGGTTCCCGTCGAAATACCTGTCGCTGTGCCTGTATCGGGCATTGGAATTCTCCCATCGGTTTTTCGCATTTTACCATTCCCGGTGCCGCAGGACGATACAAATTCACGCAACACCGGATGCACCGAACAGAGTATCGGTTCGGTCTTGCTCGCCCTCTCCCCGATCCTGCCGTATTATTCCTGCCAATGTCGCAGCGGCAAACTCCTGCGGCGACAGGCATCCCGCAAGACTGACAGGAAACCCATGGCGGACATAATTTTCGAAGAACACGAAGCCCATAAGGGCGACGTCCGCCTGCAGATGTACCGCAAGCGCCCGGCCGGCATTGAAGGCGCACCGGTTCTGTTCCTGGTGCACGGCTCGTCATTCTCTGCACGGTCGAGCTATGACCTGGACGTCCCCGGACATCCCGGCCATTCGCTGATGGAGGCCTTCGCTGGGTACGGCTACGACGTGTGGACGGTCGATCATGAAGGCTATGGGCGGTCGACCCACACAGACAGCAGCTCCGACATTGCCTGCGGCGTCGAAGACCTGAAAGTGACCGCCGCCGTCGTCGAACAGGTCACGGGGCAGGCCAGTGCCATCTATTTCGGCCAATCTTCAGGCGCATTACGTGCCGGCGCGTTCGCCAATGCCTGCCCGGATCGGGTGACAAAAATAGCTTTTGCCGCCCTCACCTATACCGGCAAGGATTCGCCGACGCTGATCAAGCGCGCGGAAAAACTGGAAGAATGGAAAAACAATTCGCGCCGGGCTGTGGACGAGGAATACTACCGTGGCGTCTTCACCCGCGACGTCACCGGCCTGACGATTCCGGAACTCGCGGCGGCAGCCGCGACGTCCGAGATGGCAAACGGCGGTGGCAGCGTACCCAATGGGACCTATTACGACATGTGCGCAAAGCTGCCCTTGGTCGACCCTGCGAAGATCACCTGCCCGGTATTAATCGTCCGGGGCGACCATGACGGTATTGCGACCGATGCCGACGTGATCGATTTCTTTTCCCGCCTGCCCCACCGCGACAAGCAGATCGTATCGATCGAAGGCATGGCCCATAACACACAGCTCGGCATCAACCGGGAGCGTTTCTGGCACGCACTTAGATCGTTTCTGGAAATGCCCGTCCGCGCCGATCACCTTTGAATTCCCGTCGGGCTGGCCGCGGCACAAAAAATCCTCTACCAATTTGAAATAATTCAAAATCGAAGGGAGCTATCATGATCTACGAAACCAGAACGTACCGGTTGAAGCCACGCAGTGTGCCTGAATTCGTCAGCACATTCGGCAAGGCCTATGAAAAGCGGCAGAGCCTGTCGAAACTCTCGGCGTTTTTTGTCACCGAGATTGGCCCACTGAACGAAGTGATTCATATCTGGCCCTACAAGGACGCAGCCGAGCGCGAAAAGAAACGCATCAAATCGACCCAGGACAAAAAATACTCCTGGCCGCCGAAGATCGGACATCTGCTGGAAAACATGCAATCCGAAACTTTTGTGCCGTCGCCGATGACACCGACTTTCGCCAAGGGCAATAAAGGTCCGATCTTTGAATGGCGCGAATACGGTGCGATCCCCGGTAAAATTCCGGAAATATACAAGAACTGGGAAAAAGCCATCGCAAAACGGACCGCGATGTCAGAACTGGTGATGGCCATGCATACCGACACGGGCACCCTGAACAAGTTTGTCCATATCTGGGCCTATGAAAGCCTGGAACACCGCGCCGAAGTGCGTGCCGAGGCCGCCGCGAAGGGCATCTGGCCGCCGAAAGGCCGGGCAGAAACACTGCTGACGCAATCCAACAAGATTGTTCTGGCAGCGCCGTTCTCGCCACTGAAATAACCGGCGCAAACAGTATCGTAGAATCGGGCGGGCGCCACTGGCATCCGCCCGATTTTCGTTTTACGGGAGACACTCGATGACAGAGATTCGGGCCGACGAGTACTGGGCCAAAAAAGGTGATGTGGATCTGTTCATGTTCCGCAAACGCCTCACCGCATCGGAGAACGCACCGGTGCTGTTTATGGTGCACGGGTCATCGTTCAGCGGACCGACCGGTTTTGACCTTCAGGTACCGGGCCGGGAAGATTATTCGCAAATGGACCGGTTCGCCCGTGCCGGGTTCGATGTCTGGACGCTGGACCATGAAGGATACGGGCGGTCTTCGCGCACCGACGGCAATTCAGATATCGCAAGCGGCGTCGAAGACCTGAAGGCGGGGTTCGATGTCATCACCCGCGAAACCGGGGCGACTGCCGCGCTGTTTTACGGATCATCATCCGGCGCCCTGCGGGCGGCCGCCTTTGCCGAAGCGCGCCCCGATGCCGTAACCCGGCTGGTCCTCGATGCGTTCGTCTGGACCGGCAAGGATGCACCGACCCTGATCAAACGCGCGGAGAACCTGGATTATTTCCGATCACATAATACGCGCCCGGTCGACCGCGCCTTCTTCGAATCCATCTTCACGCGTGACAAGCCCGGCACATCGGAACAAATCGTCGCGGAAACCCTGGCAGAGACCGAACTTCAATACGGCGACACCGTCCCGACCGGAACCTATCTCGACATGTGTGCACACCTGCCGGTTGTCGATCCGGCGAAAATCACCTGCCCGGTAATGATCGTGCGCGGCGAACATGACGGTGTGGCTACAGAAGAAGACCTGATGAATTTCTTCCGCCTGTTGCCCAACATGGACAAGCAGTTCGCTATTTTTGCCGGCCAGGCACATGTTACCCCGCTGGGATTGAACCGGCACCGGTTCTGGCATGCGATGGAAGCCTTTCTGACACTGCCCGACCGGGTAGACCAACACGGCATCGATCAATAAAGGAATAACGATATGGAACTCGGTATCGCAGGACGACGGGCATTGCTGCTCGCATCGAGTGGCGGGCTTGGATATGCATCTGCACTGGCGCTGGCGGAAGAAGGCGTACAGGTCTGCGTCAGCGGATCCGATACCGCGCGCGCTGAAAATGCGGCAAAGCGAATATCGGACGCGACCGGTCAGCCCGCACACGGGCTGTCGGGCGACCTGTCTGATCCTGGCAATATGGACATGCTGGTCGATGCCGCCGAAACGGCGCTTGGCGGCCCGATTGATATCCTGTTCGCCAATCACGGCGGACCGCCGCTGCGGACGGCACTGGAAGTAAGCCAGGAAGATCTCGCCACGCAGATCAACCCTATGATCATGAGCCAGGTTCGCATCATCCAGCGCATCGCGCCCGGTATGCAGGAACGGAAATGGGGGCGCATCCTGATGGTAGGCGCTGCCGCCGTTGCCGAACCAGTACCGACCAACGTGATCTCCAGCATGTTCCGGACAGCTATGGCCCATTATTTCAAGACGCTGTCGCATCAGGTCGTCCGAGACGGCGTCACGGTGAACGTTGTGTCGCCGACTGCCGTGCTGACCGAACGCACACGCAGTACCGCAGCGACGCTTGGTGCCAAGAAGGGACTGACACAGGAACAGGAACTTGCCCGTCGCGAAGAAAACACACCGGCCGGACGGTTGGGAACACCGGAAGAATTCGGTGCGACGGTCGCCTATTTATGCGGTGTCCATGCCGGTTACCTGACGGGTGGCAACTGGCGGGTCGACGGGGGCGATTCGGCAGGGCTTTAAACCGCAGCAACCCGTCTGCGAACCGCTCGCCAAGCATCAGCGCAACAATCATCAGCATGCCGATATTGATCGGCCCGACACGTACCGCAACTCAGCCGATCGGCCAGGGTAATTCAAAGACGTCCTGGAGCAGACCTCGCGGAAAATCGAGGACCATGATCCAGGCAAGCGCCGTCACGAATCCGACGCCGCCTGTCGTCATCGCCGCGATCCGTATCCACGATGCTTCGGATTTGACCCGCAGAAAAATGACGAAAAACCCGATAATCGACAGCCAGAATCCGATTAACACGGTCGAGATCAGGAACGAGGCGAGCCAGAGGATATAGTGCCAAAGCCCCGGAATATCATCGCCCTGCAGGTGATCGCCCTCGACCTCGTGATCGTAGTTCACGGAGTGGGCAATTTTGTTGGACCAGGTCATGTAAACCAGATAACCCGCGATCGGCAGCATCGTGACCCCGATACCAATCGGATAGATTCCGCCGATAAATGAATGTCCCAGCCCGTCGATCAGTCCCCAGGCGAAAAATGCGAATACCGCCGTGGCAAACCATGCCTGCGGACGCATGTTATTGGCTTTCAGGGCCACGGCCGCCTCGGCATCAATCTCACCGGTGGGCGCCTTGCGCGCTCCGACCCAGGCGGATACCAGGGTGATCGCCGCGATGATCAGAACGCCGGGACGTAACAGGAAGTCCCAGTCATAAAACTGTACGGCCTGATATAGATAGGTTTCCGACTGATCCGCCAGAACGAAACCGATGAGGAAAGCGGGGCGCGGCCAGCCGAACCTTTTCAGTAAAATCCCGAGCAAACCAACGACAAACAGCGTGATCAGGTCACCCAGGTCGCGCTGCGCCTGAAAGGCCGCAAAACAGATCACCATGATCATGAACGGCGCCAGATACGTGTAGCGAATGGTGGTCAACATCGCGACGTACTTGGACAGAAACAGGCACGCCCCCGCGCCGACAACGTTTGCAAGCGCAAGCGACCAGATGATCACATAAGTTAGGTTGAGCTGCCCCTCGACCATGGAAGGCCCGGGTTCCAGCCCGATCAGCACCATGCCGCCGATAAAGACGGCCATGGACCCGGACCCGGGGATGCCGAACAGCAAGGTGGGGATCAAGCCGCCGCCTTCCTTGGCGTTATTGGCGCTTTCCGGCGCCAGGACGCCACGGATGTCACCCTTGCCGAACTGGGACTTATCCTTCGACGTCTGCTTTACGTGACCATAGGCGATCCAGTCGACGACACTGCCGCCAAGCCCCGGCAGCGCACCGATCATGCAACCGATGCCCGCACAACGGACGCACAGCCATTTATACGCCCACATATCCTTCAGGCCACGCAGCCAGCCCTGGCCCAGGGTCTGACTGCGAGAAATCGATCCACCGGCCCGCAGGAGATCGATGATCTCCGGCACGGCAAACATGGCGAGACCGATCACCACCAGCGGCAATCCGTCACCGAGATAGGCATTGCCCAGCGTCATCCGGAATTCACCGGTCGCGGGGGCGCCGCCAAGCGCGCCGAACATAAGCCCGAGGCCGCATGCAAGCAGCCCCTTCGCCAGGTTGCCGCCCGCGAGAACGCCGACCATCGACAGACCGAGAATCGTCAGCATGAAGAGTTCGGCCGATGTGAAAAGAAGGATGACATCGTGGGCAACCACGATGACGAAGGTCAGGATGACCGCACCAATAAGCCCGCCGAACAATGACGCGGAAAACGCCGCGCCGAGCGCACGCGCACCCTCGCCTTTCTTGGCAAGCGGAAATCCGTCGAGAACGGTCGCCTGTGAAGCACTGGACCCCGGAATCCCCATCAGGACAGAGGTAAATGTATCGGATGTCGGAATAACGGCGACAAGACCGATCAGCATCGACAGAGCCGATGTCGGGTCCATGCCGTAGAGAAACGGTAGAAGGATGGAAAGCCCGACAATACCGCCAAGCCCGGGGAATATGCCGACCGCGAGCCCCATCGCGACCCCGGCCAGGAGGTAAATCAGATGCTGACCACTCGTTATTTCAATCAGCGCCGCTGTGAGTGCTTCAAGCATTCTGTTCCCCCGTCCCGATCGTGAACGCGGGGCGCCGGTTTTTGCCGGCCGCCCCGCGCTTCGCTAGTTTGGCTTGAAACGCTTTAAGGTACGGCGTTGAACCGCCGCTTCAGCCAGGCCTTCACCCAGGCTTTCGATTCAGGCGAAACCGTCGTCGCGATCTTTTTCAGAACTTCGGCTTTGGCACCGACAGCCTGCGGGTAATTGCCGAGCGTCTTGGCTGCAGCTTCCTTGAAACCCGGCTCGTTGATTGTATCCGCAGCAGCCTTGCGCAATGCGTCAACGATATCGGCAGGCGTGCCTTTTTTGACGAAGATCATCTTCTGCGCCGGATATCCGGCAGCCATGAATGTCCGCCAGGCGTTCCAAGCAGGGCCCTTCGGTTTCTTGCCGTGCATGCGCTCATAAACCTCGCCCACATGTGGCAGGTTCGGGAAGGTTGGATCACGAACCAGATCACCCTTTGCATCGAGCATGCCCCAGGTCATCAACGGGATCGCCTTGCCGGCTTTAACAAGCGGCGTGACGCGTTTGATGAAGGCAGGTGTCGTCTGATAATCGATACGTACTTCGCCTCGCTCGAACGCAAGACGGGACGGACCGCGGCCCTTCATGCCGAATACCGGCTTCACGGTGAGGCCGAGGATATCGAAGGCGAGCAGCGGCACCAGGTCGAGCGAGGTTGCACCCTGCGAGCCGAATTTCAGCTTTGCCTTCTGCAACTGCTTCATACCGGCACGGGTTGCTTCCTTCACACCGAGTGACGGATTTACGTAAACGATACCACCGACGGGCGTGGCAAGAATGACTTCCCAGTCCGCGTAATCGTATTTGACGCGGCGATCATCGAGCAGGAAGGGAAACTGTGTGGACCCGGACGTGCCGAGAAGCATCAACCCATCAGTCTTCGCACGACGGGCAAAGAAGTTCGTGCCCTTGGTGGAACTGGCGCCCGGCATATTCTTGATCGCGAGCGTGGGCTGGCCGGGGATGTTTTTCTGCAGCCGGGGCGCATAAAAACGCGCCCAGCGGTTTGATCCGCCGCCCGTGCCGTAGGGGATGATCCATTCAATTCGTTTGCCGGAGAAATCGGCCGCGGGCGCGGGCGTTGCGACCGTGCCCATCGTCAGCGCGAACCCGGCGAATGCCAGGGTTGCGCCCTTTGCGAGTGTAAGTGTCTTCATTTTGCGAATACCTCCCGTAATTTCGCGGTGATCTTAATATTTTCTTACGTACCAACTGCCAGCTTTTCACGCGGCAGAATTCGTTCCGGAATCATGACCCCACCCTGCATGATCATCCGTGCAGTACGAATAATACCGGCAGCTTCGATCTCAACGCCGTCACCGTTATCCCCCAGCGTCAGGGTCAGATGAAGCTGGCCGACAGGGTGCTCGATCGAAAATTTCGGCCGATCGCCGGCCTCCAGCGGTCGGGCCAGCGGATAAACGACAGTTCCTTCCGCGAGGCAGGCATAGGCAAGTGCGATACCGCCGGTGATCGCGTGAGTTTCATGGGGTTTGTCGGGCACAAAATAGCGTGACGCGATATTGCCGTCGCCACGCGGTGGGGCCGCGATAATAATCTTCGGCACCACCATGCCGGATACATCACCCAGCCCCATGCGCCTGCCCGCTTCGCGGCGCATCGGCTCAACGCGGGCAAAAAACGCGTCATCGGCTGCCAGTTCGGCCGCTGTCTCATAGCCGGTCTTGCCTATATCCTCGGCCCGCATGATCATCACCGGCATGGCCGCGTCGACCAGCGTGACGTCAATGCCGTCAATCTGCTCCATCGGCTTGCCGGTCGGAAACAGCTGATCGGTGTAAGAGCCGATTGCATCCATGAAGTTGAGCAGGATGGGTGCTCCCGTCCCGGGCACACCGTCAATCGCGGCATCACCCTCGAATTCGACATGGCCGCCGGGTGTCTGGATGACGGCTTCAACCTTGCCGCCGGTATTCACCTGATGGATACGCACGCGCGTTTCGCCATCTTCAACGGGCACCAGACCGGTTTCGATCGCATAAGGCCCGACGCCTGCCAGCATATTTCCGCAGGTCGGTCCGTAATCGACCGACGCGTCATCGACGGATACCTGGGCGAAAAAATAATCGACATCGCAGTCTTCGCGTTCGGACGGAGAAATAATGCAGGTTTTACTGGTGACCGACGTTGTGCCGCCAACCCCGTCAACCTGGCGCGGGTCGGGCGAGCCGAATGCCGCCAGCAGAATACCGTCCCACAATGACCGGTCTTCCGGCAGATCAGCTTTGTTGAAATACAGCCCGCGCGACGTACCACCGCGCATGAAGATGGCTGGAATAGCCGTTTGCATGTTTTCCGTTCCGCCCGTTACTTTTCTTGGCTTACGACGATATCAGCAAAAATCACCAACGTCACAACATCTTGTCGGGACCGGGTTTATTTGGCCGTATGGCTTTCCCGTGCATAGCGGACAAGCGCCATGAAACGATAAATTCCATGCACGAATTTGCCGTAGGGCATCGTGATAAACAGGCTGAATACAACACCAAGATGAAGCGCGAGCAGAAGGCCCATCGCCGGGGTATCCCGCAGAAACAACAACGCCAGGCCGGTCAGGCTGGTCATGAACAACATGGCGAGGAAAGCGACATCCATACCGAAGCGCTGGGTGTCCAGCATGTCGGGATCGCGCTTCCACTTCGCCCTCAGCAGGCCCACGGGGCCGATCAACAGCCCGATACCGCCGATGGTGCCAAGCACCACCGGTGCGTCATACCAGGGATATGGCGCGATCATTCCCAGCAGGTAGTGATAGAGCGTTGCGACCGAGGTCGCCGCAAAGCACAGCATGAAGCCGTAGAACGTGCAGTGATGGTAGAACCGCCGGTGATCAGGGGTCGCGTTCTCATCCGCGGTGCAATCCGCGCCACCTCCATCGAGATAACGCAGCTTTCCCGCATCCTTCATGGCTTGCCACAGGGATTGCGGCGCCCGCAGGGTCGAGGCCGGTTCGCCAATATCGCGCCAGAACATACGGGCGCCCATGATCGACGCGAATATCGCGTAAAAGAAAGCCCCTCCGAACAGAACCACCATCGCGTTATGCGGCATCAGCACATAGAACGAGCCCGGCCCGGTATGCGTGCCCAGGAGCACCGCCGGGTCGTTTGCGGCGGCGAACCCTAAAATAAAGATCGCGATGCTCAGGGCCGCGATGATGCTGATCGCCAGGCCATTGCGCGCAAAAAGACCAGAAAACGCGCGCGGCCAGGCATAGGCCTCGTAGGATTCGGCACGCGCCTGCGCCATCACCTTGGGCACATTGACGTTGAATTCATGCGGCGGCGAGAACTGGCAGTCATAGAAACAGGCACCACAGCCGTGGCACAGATTGGCCAGATAGTTCAGGTCGCCATCGGGAAAGTCGCGGCGCATGATCATTGCCGGAAATACGGCGCACAGTCCTTCGCAATATCGGCAGGAATTGCAGACCGTCATCAGACGGCCGGCCTCGGTCAGGGTGTCGCTGCTGCCGGGCGGGCCGCTCAGCCCTGCCTTTTCCGGTTTCGCCAGCGGATCGAATTGGGGTGTCTGCTCAGTTACGGGCATTGTGCGCGGCCTCCCTGCCCGCAATACGGCCGAAGACGCTACCAATGGTCATGCCGATCCCGGCGGCATAGCCCTTGCCCAGCACGTTACCGGACATGATTTCTCCTGCGGCAAACATATTCGCCGCCGGCCTGCCGTCTTTCATAATCATCTGCGCCTGCTTGTTCACCCGCGTCCCGAGATAGGTGAACGTGATGCCGGGTCGCACCGGGTAGGCGTAATAAGGTGCCGTTTCCAGGCGTTGTGCCCAATGGGTCTTGGGCGGGTCGAGCCCTTCGGTGTGGCAATCGTCCAGGATGGTGTGATCGAAATCGCCGTCGATGACGGCGTCATTGAAACCGGACACGGTTTTTTCCAGCGCATCCGCCGGAATTTGAAGCTTCTCCGCAAGCTCGGCCACCGTATCCGCCTTGATCGGCGGGAACAGCGACGGCATGAATTTCGTCAGCACCGAATGATCGAAGACGATATAGGCGATCTGATCCGGTTGCTGCGCGACAAGCCGTCCCCAGATCGCATAGCGCTTGGGCCAGATATCCTCGCCCTCGTCATAGAACCGCTCGGAATGTTTGTTCACGACGATGCCAAACACCACGCAGTCAAGCCGGGTGATGATCCCGCCGTCATATTTGGGCGCCCGCGCATCAATGGCCACCGCGTGGCACTGGGTCGGATCGCCGATTTCCTGAACATCGGCATCGAGCAGCATTTTCAGAATACTGCCCTGATTATTTGCAGTACCGCGGATCAGAAAATTCTCAGCAGCGTCGCCCCAGTATTCCTTCAACCAGTCGATATTGGATTCAAACCCGCCCGCCGCTGCGACCAGTGAGCCTGCGCGAATCGTTTCGTCCTTGCCGTCAATGCGCGCTGTCGCGGACAGGAACATACCGTCCTGGATATCCATCTCGGTAACTTCAGCCCCGTAGAGCACATCAACGCCGATCCGCACAGCCGTATTATACAACGCATTGAGCATCGCGCGGCCGCCGCCAAGGAAAAATGAATTTGTCCGTCCAAGGCCGAGTGTGCCGCCGAGTGGCGGCTGGAACCGCACGCCCTGCTCGACAATCCAGTTCAGCATGTCTTTTGATTCATGAATCATGTGCCGGGCGAGTTCTTCATCAGTCTCGCCTTCGGTAACCCGCAGCAGATCGTCGAAGAGCTCGTCTTCAGGGTAGGGCCCCGTCAGGGTATCGGTCGCAGCGTCATGGGCACAACGCATATTGCGGGTATGGCGCGTATTGCCGCCGCGGTAGAATTTCTCGGCGCGTTCCAGCACCAGCACAGAGGCGCCTTCGAGGCGCGCGCTGATAGCCGCACAAAGCGCCGCATTTCCGCCGCCGATCACGAGTACATCGTATTTTTTTGTCAGGTCCGCCATGCTCTTCGGATGAGTTGTTTACGTTCAGGGTTTCGTTTTGCCGGTTCAGCCAGAAGATGGCAATGGGGCAATAGGCACAATCTTCAGATCGTACCCTCCTTCAGTACGACAAACCCTGCAACATCAGAAATCGGGTAGAGCGCGCACCGGAACGGGACAACGATGCCCGGTCAGGGCGCGCTGCCCGGATTCACCTATCCGAAGGAGCTTTTTCGTTTGCATCGATATCGATTTTCGATGCCTCGCAGCATGGTCAAACGCACGCCAGTCGGTATCATGGCGCCATGAATCTTGCAGAAGCCCTCGACCAGAACGCCTTACGGCGACCCGGCCTACCCGCCGTCATTACCCCCGACGAGACCATCACTCACGCCGGTTTCCGCGACATGGTATGCAGGCGGGCAGCACACCTGTCCGCCCTCGGCGTTGCCCGGGACGATATCGTCGGGGTGAATCTGAAGGATACACCGGAGCATCTGGCCGCGTTGTTTGCGCTCGCCCGCATCGGCGCCGCGGCACTGCCAATGGACTGGCGCTGGACGGTCGAGGAAAAATCGCGCCTCACCGAGTTTTTCAAGCCACGTCTCGTTATGTCCGAGCCGGACGATGCGTTTGCAGCGATCGAAGGGAACTGGATATCGGTCCGCAACGATGACGCCTGGGCCGAGAATGTCGCGAAGGCAGATCCCTCAGCCACGGAGCTTGCAGAGGGCGACCCGCCGCTGCTGCTGGCATTGTCATCCGGGACGACCGGCATCCCCAAGGGACCACTGATTACCCATAACCAGTTCTTTTCACGGTTCATGATCTATTTTGTGACGCTCGGTTTCTCGGAACATACGCGCTACCTCTGCGCGACACCGCTCTATTTCGGCGGCAGCCGGGGCTATTCGATGTGTTCGGTATATGCGGGCGGAACGGCTTTGCTCTTTCCGCCGCCATATGAGATGCCCGATCTGCTGGCATTCGGCGAGATCCACGGGGCAACCAAGATGTTCCTTGTGCCGACATTGCTGCGCCGCGTGCTCGACCTGCCGCCGCGCGATGACGGGAAACTGCTGATGCCCGGGCTCGACATGCTGTTTTCGACCGGTGCGATCCTCCACGCAGAGGAACGCGATGCGCTGATGCGCAACGTTTCACCGTTTTATCTGAATTTCTACGGATCCACCGATGGTGGCGGCGCAACCGCATTGTTCTGGCACGACCCGCCGGAAGCCGCGGCCTCCGTTGGTCGACCCGTGTTCGGCGCCGAAATCGACATCGCCGGTGAGGACGACAAATCGCTGCCGCCGGGCGAGGTCGGGCGCATCCGGTACAAGCACCCCGGCACGGCGACGGGGTATTACAACGATGAAGAGGGCAGTCGGGAAGCGTTTCGCGGTGGCTGGTACTACCCAGGTGACCTGGGCTGGCGTGACGAGGACGGGTTCCTGTATCTGGCGGGGCGCGCCAAGGACATGATCATCCGGGGCGGTGTGAATATTTACCCGGCCGAGATCGAACACGTGCTCAGCCTGCATGACGCGGTAATCGAATCCGCCGTGGTCGCATGGCCATCGAAATCATTCGGGGAAGAAATCGCGGCCTTCGTCGTGGCCCGGCCCGATACAGCGGATGCCGATGCCCTACTGAAGTGGTGCGGCGGGAACCTCGCCCGCTACAAACTGCCGCGTGAAATTTTCTTTGTCGAAGACCTGCCGAAAAGCGGCGTCGGCAAGGTGCTCAAAGCGGAGCTGACAGACCGTCTTACACCACGCGACGATTGACGCGCTTCGTGAACGGTTAAAACAGTCGGAAAACCGGTGGGCCGCCAGTATACGGCCATCTCTACCGTCCCCGGGCGTCAATGCGCAGCGCCGCAAACACGTCTTCGGCGGTGCCGGTCGGCGGGTAGATCCATTGGGTGTTGATCATGGTCTTTCGCTCTTTTGCGACAGCTCCCGTGGTCTGGACTTCGCGATCCCAACCGGTGGTGAACACGGCGCCGAAATTGCCAAGATCAAGGCAGGTCGTGTAATCGGCCTGGCGATAAGGTTGCGGGGCCGCGCCCGTCAGATCGCGCACCACGTTCAGACCGGCATACTTGCCCATCGTGCGCGCATGCTGGCACGACATCAGCGCGTAGTTACCCGCATCGTCTACCCGTGCATGGGCCACATCGCCGGTAGCATAGACGTCTTCCATCCCGGCGACCTTCAAATCGTCACCGACCTCGAGCCGTCCGAGGTCGTCCCGGTCCCCCGGGATCTGTGCGGTCAGGCCGTTGGCACGCAAGCCCACAGTGACAACCACCGTCGCCGCATCGATCCGCTCACCCCCATCGAGCATCACACCACCTGCATCGAAGCCGGTGACGCGACATCCGAGACGCTGTTCAACGCCTGCATCGGCCAGCGCCGAATCGATGACCGGACGCGGATTGTCACCGAATTCCGGCCCGATCACGTCGGCCATTTCGACAAGGATCACCTTGGCAGCAGCGGCCGTTTCATCGCCGGCATGCTGTGCGATGCGGTCGCGCATTTCCGCGGCAAGTTCAATACCGGTCATGCCACCACCAACGATGACATATGTATCGCTCCCCGGCATATCCGGTGTTTTCGCGACTGCCTGAAGCTGCTGATCGAAGGCCACCGCACCATCATAGCTGTCGATGTTGAACGTATGGTCGGCAACACCCGGCACCGGCAAGGGCGGCAATTCGCTTCCCGTCGCCAGGATCAACCGGTCATAGGACAGTGACACGCCATCCTTCAGCATGACCGACCGCGCGTTTGTGTCGATGGTGGCCACCGCGCCCTCGACGAACGCTATACCCGCGGCATCAAGGGCCGGACGGATCGTCATCTGGTCGGTTTCCGAGACCAGCGTAACTTGAGCCTCGACGTTGTGAGCGCGGATTTCATCGGCCGCAACAACAGCGGC